>DASPHQ010001074.1:0-10001 GCA_035629595.1 Urbifossiella sp.
CGCCCCCGCCGCCGCCGCCCCCGCCGCCGGACACGATCCCGTGGTACTGCATCACCCTGCTCTCGCTGCACAGCTCGTCCGGCACCCTGAGCTGCGGCTCGGACTTCCCCTACGGCCCGTGCCCCTGGCCGTTCCCCGGCGGGCTGGGGGCGTGGCCGCAGGCCGTGTTCGCCTCGCCGGACGGCGAGTGCCGTTACGAGTACGAGGTGATTGCCGGCCCCTTCGACTCCGAGGAGGAGGCCGCCGCGGTGTGCAACTGCGCCGGCGGCGAGCCGCCGGAGGCGATCTACGGGTGCAACCCTCTCACGGGCTTGTGCGAGGAGTCGAACCCCGGCAACTACGACGACCTGGTTGGCTACTACCCGGACGACCCGACGTGCGGATTCAACTGCGGCGGGTAGGACTGACCCCGTGGAGGCGAGCACATGGCAACGCGACCCCGAATTCCGGCCGTGACGGTGAACGGCGTCGTGGTGTCTTCCTGGCGTGGTCCGGGGCGCCCGACCCCGGTCGCACCCGACGCACCGCGGCCCGCGCCGCCGACTCCACCAGCGGCGCGGGTGGGGCCACAGGCGGCACCCCGCTCCGTGTCCGCCAACACCAAGAAGCGGATCGCGGCGCTCCAGGCACCCGCCCCGTGTGCCCACCGCGGCGCGCCGACCGGCGAGACGGACGAGTGCGTCACCTGCACCGGGCGCGTCGAGCTCCCGATCCTCCATTGCGCCAAGCACGGGGAGTGCTTCACCGGGAACTACACCCTCACCGGGGTCAAGAGCTGCGACCGGTGCCCGGACCGGACCACGGCCATCATCCCGGGGATGCTCGACCCGCTCGTCGGCGGGTGGCGTCCGCCCGGCCAGTGGTGCGACGACCCGGCCGAGGTCGAGCGGCACGCCGCCGCCGCCCGTCGCCTTGCAACCGGGGCGGTCCCCGACCCGCCGCCCGCGGACGGGACCGCCGTCGTCACGTGCGGCGGGGGGAAGTACTGGCCGGGGATCGTGGTGATGGTGCGGATGCTCCGCGAGGCCGGGTGTACCCTCCCGGTGGAGGTCTGGTATCGGGGCTCGTGCGAGACGGTGAACCCGACGGACGTGATGGGGCTGGGCGTCGAGCTGATCGACGCCGACGAGCTGGCCGCCGCGCGGGGCGACAACCGCGTCCCCCGCGGCCGGTCGTCCGTCGGCGGGTGGGAGGCCAAGCTGTACGCCCTCACCCACACCCGCCGCCGGCACGTCGCGTTCATCGACGCCGACGCCTACTTCCTCACCGACCCCGGCCGCCTCCTCGACCTGGGTCGCGAGCACGGGTTCGCGGCCTGGCAGGAGGGTGACAACGTGAAGTGGCCCCGGTGCGGCTTCCCTGAGGGGAAGCCGGCTGCGGCCCCCGACGGCATCCAGGGCGGGCAATTCGCCCTCGACCGGGTCCGCGTGTGGAAGGAGTTGCTGCTCGCCCACTGGATTTGCCAGCATTCCGACTACTATTGGCCGAACGGGCGGCCCGCGGGGGGTTGGCCCCTGTTCGGGGACCAGGACGCCTGGCGGCTGGCGTTCCAATTGACCGGGTTCCGCCCCCACATCATCGGCCGGTCCGAGTACCGCGCCGGGTTCGGGTACGTCTGCTGGCTCGACGGGGTCGTGGCGGTCGAACACCGCTGCTTCTCGAAGCTGATACCGGCCGCGACGGTGGGCGAGGCGAGGGCGCTGCGGCACTTCGCGGAGTTCCTCGGTGCGGGGGAGCCGACGGGGTGGCTTACCCCGGCGGAAGCAACCCTGTTGCGCGAGTCGTGCCGGGGGCGGCGCGTGCTGGAGTGGGGTCGGTTCATGGGCCGCTCGACGGTCGTGATCGCTGGGGCCGCTTCGGCGTGCTGGTCCGTGGACCGGCTCCCGGCGGCACCGGCCGCCGCCGAGCTGGCCCGGTTCGGGCTGGCCGACGCCGCCCATCTGGTCGTGGGGGACTACACCGACCCGGCGACGCTCCCGCCCTGGTCGCCGGACGTGGTGTTCGTGGACGGCGAGCACCACGCCGAGGCAGTGCGCCGCGACCTGGCGAGCGCGGCTGCGTTGCTGGCCCCCGGCGGTCTGATCGCGCTGCACGACCACGGGGAGCCGAACGCTCCGGATGTGGCCCCGGCTGCTGATGCTTGGGCGCGGGCGGGTGGGTGGAGGTTGACGGCGAAGGCGGGGACGCTGGCGGTGTTCTCGCGTCCTGCGCCCGCGGGGGGTGGCATCTGACGCGGTGGGGCGGCTGGGGCGGTGGGGAGCCGCTACCAGGGGGAATTCGATCTCATGTCTTCGTCATGTGAGCAGGGCTTTACCCATAAACAGCTGTTCTAGGGGAGGTTCGTGGGCATACGGCACTTCTGCCCAATAACCCCCAGAACCCCCAATAGCTGTAGTACGCAGCAACCCAACACGGCAACCGCCCAGGCGAGCAAGTCCGCTCGCCACACCGGGTTCTGTTCGTTAAGATGCCCGTACTGCCTCGGTATGCCACCATTGACCAGAGCCACCAGACGAACCGGGCCGGCCCGGAAGGGGGAGGCTCCGGGGGCAGTACCGGCTTGAGACCCGTTCCATGCCGCCCAGCCGGAAAGAACCACCGCCGAGCCCCCCGGCTGGTCACCTACTCCTGATCGGCTGCTCGGACCGGAAGATCGCCGACCGGGGACGGCTCCCGGCGGTCGAACTGTATGATGGGTCGAACTACCGCGTCCTCCGCACCTTCTTGAACGGTCGAGGCTGGCCGCCCGGTCTCCAGATCAAGATCATCTCGGCCAAGTACGGCCTGCTCGACGCCACCGACCTGATCGAGAACTACGACCAGCGGCTCGACGAGGAGGCCGCCCGGGAAATGAACCCGGCGGTACGCGCCACTCTGGCACAATCCGGAACGCCGGCCACCGTCTTCGTAAATCTGGGTAAGGACTACCGCCCGGCCGTCGAGGGCCTCGCCTGCATCTTCCCGGATGCGAAGATTGTCCACGCCAAGGGCGGGATCGGCGAGAAGATGGCCCAGATGAAGAAGTGGCTGAACAGGCTTCCGACCCGGACGGCGGCCATCAAGGGCACCTCGGCGACCCGCTCCTACATGTACTTCTTCCCGGACTGGGACGACTACGTGACCGTGCCGTTCGTCCACGAGACGGTAACGGACACTGCCGTGGCCGGCGAGAAGAAGTACGCTCACGAAATCTTCGGGGACAAGACTCCCTACGACGGGATCCTGGTCAGTCTGGCCCAGAGGTATACCGGCAAGGGCACCCTCTCCCGCCTCGACCCCGAGAAGGCGAAACGGGGCGACCTCCGGCGGCAGATGAAGATCCCGAACCACCTTCTCCTGTTTGGCGACTGCGGGGCCTTCTCCTATGCCTTCGAGGACGCCCCGCCGTTCTCACCCGAGGATGCGGCCAAGTTGTACGACCAGTTCGGGTTCGACGCCGGGGCCTCGGTCGATCACATCCCCCTGCCCGAGATCGTGGTCGAGGGCGAGGACGGTAAGGTCGCCAAGCGCACCCTGACTGAAAAGGAACGCCGGGACCGGATGGAGTTGACCGTGCGGAACGCCGAGGCGTTCATCACCGCCTGCAAGAAGCACCAGTACAAGTTCGCCCCGGTCGGGGCGATTCAGGGCATCGACGTGCCGTCCTACGTCCGGTGCGTTCATGAATACATAGACATGGGGTACAAGCACCTCGCTCTGGGCGGATTGGTCCCCAAGTCTGACGCCGACATCCTCGCCATCTGCACTGCCACCCGGGCGGCGATCCAGTCCCGGACGAGGACGGAGAAAGAGAACGTCTGGGTCCACCTGTTCGGCATCCTGCGACCGAAGATCCAGTCCTGCTTTCGGGTGCTGGGCGTCTCCAGCTTCGACAGCGCCTCGTACCTGCGGAAAGCGTGGCTCCGGTCGGACCAGAACTACCTCTCGCCGCAGGGCGACCAGTGGTACAGCACCATCCGGGTGCCACTAAGTTCCTCAAAGCGATTGCGTGAGGCCGCAGAAGGGAAGAAGATTAGTGCCGAAGACCTACAAAAGATGGAGTGGCGGTGTCTGGCTGCCCTGACTGCCTTCGACGGGTCGGAAGCGACCCACAAAGAGGTGATGGAGTCGGTCAACGAGTATGGCCCACTGCTGGAGCGGCGGGGTGAGGACAACCACTTCATCGAGAAGCACAACACCGTCCTGACCGACCGGCCGTGGGAGAAGTGTCGGTGCCTGGTCTGCCGCCAACTCGGGATCGAAGTGGTGGTTTTCCGGGGCACCGGGCGGAACAAGCGGCGGGGATTCCACAACACGTGGGTCTTTTACCACAAGATCCTGCATGGGAAGTGAACCGTGGCGATCACCGAAGCCGAGTTGATTGCCGGCATCGAGGCCAAGAACGGCGTCCAACTGGACCCGCCGCAGCGGCAGGCGATCTGTCATGGCGTTGGGCCGTTGCTGATCGCTGCCGGACCGGGCACGGGTAAGACTGAGGTGCTATCCGCCCGCTGTCTCAAGTTTATGTGCTGCGACGGCGTGGCACCCGGCTCGATCATGTTGACCACGTTCACGGAAAAGGCCGCCAAGAACCTTCAGGACCGTCTGGCGTCTTCCTTTCTCTACCTCGCCGGGATGTACCCGCAACTCTCGGCCATCGACCCGTCGGCGCTGCGGATCGGCACCCTCCACGGGTTGTGCAACGACATCTTGCAGGAGTACCGGTACACCGCCTACCAGAACCTCCGGCTGCTGGATGAAGTGGAGAGTGCCTTGCTCCTCCACAAGAGCGTGATCGCAGGCACCCAAGCCCATCAGCCGACGCTCTTCGGCCAGTTCAACTACCTGTTCGGCAACAAGCCCCAGAACATGCTCAGCAGGTGGGACTGGGCACTCAAACTCCAGACCGTCTTCGGCCGACTCGTCGAGGACCGGATCGACCCGAACGCCCTACAAGCGGCTGGTGGACCGTGGGCGGCGCTGCATACGTGCTACCAGCTTTACTTGCAGGCACTCGCAGGGGTTCACGCCTGCGACTTCTCACTCCTGCTCAAATACTTCCGGGAGTTCCTCGACTCGGGCCAAGGTGCTGTCTTCCTGAACGGGGACAACAGTGGGGTCCGGCTACCGCTGACGCACGTGCTGGTGGACGAGTACCAAGACACCAACCCGATTCAGGAGTCGATCTACCTCCGACTCTGCGACACGGCACCGCACAACCTGACGGTGGTCGGCGACGACGACCAAGCTCTGTACCGCTTCAGGGGCGGCACGGTGGAGTGCATGGTGGGCTTCCCCGCCTCCTGCCAAACTCGGTGGAATGTCAACCCCCAGGTCATCTACCTCTCGGACAACCACCGGTCCGACAGCGATATCGTGCAGTGGTGCAACACCTACATCACCTCGTTCCCGGTGATGACCGCACCAAACGTCCGGATCGTCGGAAAGCCGCCGCTGAACTCAGCCGTCGGTCGCACCGGCACACACCCAGCCGTCAGCCTGATCCGGTCCAACACGGTCCCGGCGTCCGCCACTGCGATGGCGGCCCTCGTATCCGGCCTACGGGCGAACAACATCATTCAGGACTACAGCCAGTGCGTCCTGCTGCTCCGCAGCACCCGGAACACTGACAGGTACGCCGGGCCGTACACGGCAGCCCTTCAGGCACAGGGCATCCCGGTGTACAACCCCCGCTCGAAGGACTATCTGGAGCAAGCCGAGGTGGCCGAGTGCCTCGGGGCATTCGTGCGGATTATCGACCCGCAACTGACCCAGTTGAACAACATCCTGTCGCCCAACATTCGACAGATGGTGCAGGACTGGGTAACTGCCTTCGACGGGATGCGGGCTGCCAACCCGCAGTTGTCGAACTACGTGACTCAGGGGGCGCAGGCCATCGCCGCCATGCCCGTGAACGAGCGGATCACGCCCGCCACCCCGACGATCATCTACCGCATCCTGTCTCACCCGCCGTTCGTCGGGTATCAAGCGAACCCCGACATGGACTTGCGGCTCAGCAAGATGACCCGGCTCTTCGAGTCATTCTGCTCGCAGTACGGGCGAGAGCTTTGGACCGATAAAACGACCCCGGGCCAGTTGCCGGGCTGGTGGCACAGCAGCTTCTACTACGGCCTCTGCGGCTACCTCTCCCAGAAGGGGATGGACGACGACGAGGACGACGAAGTGGTGTGCCCCGCCGGTTTCTTCCCAATCATGACCGTCCATCAAGCGAAGGGGCTGGAGTTCGACTTCGTGTTCGTCGGCAACCTTGCCCAAGCCGTCTCGGCCAACGACTCGCACCAACTCGAACAGGATCTCAGGCCGTACCGGCTGACCGCTCCGGCAGTCGTTCACGCCATAAACGACGCCCAGTGGCACGACGACATTCGGCAACACTTCGTAGCGTACTCCAGAGCCCGAAACGCTCTGGTGCTGGTAGCTACCGACGGGCAGTTGCGGAAGACGGGTGCCAACACCGCATCCTTCGGCGTTCAGGGTGGTAGCTGGGTGCGTCAAAACTTTCAAAGGTTGTAGGATCATCCATGTGGCAGCACTTCCAGTCCCTTACCCTCGCACATAATCCGCCTGCCCAGAGCCGCAGGCGGTACAGCGTCACCGCCGACATTCTGGCCTACGAGCAGTGCTCCATCCAGTATGGGGCGTTCGCTGCACGGAAGTACGAGCCCGCCCTCGTGGTCCAGTTGTTCTACGGCACGGTCATTCACCAAGTCCTTGACCGTGCCCATGCGCACTACCGGGGTGATCTGGGGGCTCCCCCGGGGACGCTTCCGACCGACGCCGACATCGACAGTTACTTCACCGAGGTCGAGAACGCCTTGAAATCCCGCCGCATCCGGGCGGTGCAGAGCGTGAAGGATCAGGCCAAGACGATTCTGAAGCGGTTCAACTCGCTTGAGGGTCCGACGCTATACCCCCGGATCATCGACACCGAATGCCGCCTTCAGGCGGATCAGGGTCAGTACATCCTCCACGGGAACGTGGACGTACTTGTGGCGTCGAACACCGGCGCAGGTAACGCCGTCGAGATCTGGGATTACAAGGGGGCGTACCGGCCGTCCCTCAACGACCCAGATTACCAGCGGTACGTGTTCCAGATGCAGGTTTATGCCGATCTCTACCGTCAGAAGACCGGCGTCACCCCGACCAAAGCGATTCTGTACTTCTTGAACGAACTGTCCGGGGCGAATGCCCCCACGACTCGACCGGTAAACGCCCTTCTCGAAGTGAACCTCGACCCGGTGGCCGTCCAACAGGCTCTTGCCTCGTTCAGCCAGACCGTGCAGCAGATTGAGGGTTGTCGGGCGACGAGGAACTGGCCCGGCCCCGCCCAACCTCCCCAACTCAGTACGTGCAACGCCTGCGACCTCAGATGGAACTGTGCGGCGGCAGCTGGGTTCGGTCGAACTTACACGATGATGTTTCCTTGAGGCACCCCGCTTCGTGGTAGGTGGTCGGCCCCACCGAAGTTCCCGGAGGACTCCGAGGCGTTCTAGCCGGCTGCTAGCAAGCGGCTGGCAAGTCGGAGGGTGTTGAGCGTGCGGCAGGCCGGCGGGGACGGGTTTTCGGGGCTTTGGTTTTGCGGTCTTGAAAACCGGTAACGTGGCAACACGTTCGAGGGTACGAATCCCTCCCCTTCCGCCCGCGTCACGTGCGGGCGCTCAGGCCGCCTCGCGGAGGCCCAGCGCCCGGGTCAGCACCAGCACCGCCACGGCCACGGCGATCATCAGCACCGACACCGCCAGCGCCGCCTCCAGGTCGCCGACGCTCAGCTCCAGGAACACCGTCGTCGACAGCACCTCCGTCCGCATCCGCGTCGCCCCGGCGAACACCAGGATCGGCCCGAACTCGCCGAGCGACCGCGCCCACGCCAGCGTCCCCGCCGCCAGCACGCCGCGCCGCGCCTCCGGCAGCGTCACGAGCCAGAACGCCCGGCCGCGCGAGCAACCCAGCGTCATCGCCACGTCCTCCGTCCGCGGCGAAATCTGCTCGAACGTCACCCGCATGGTCCGCACCGCGAACGCCGCCGCGACCGTGAACTGCGCCAGCACCACCGCCGGCACCGCGTAAGTGACCGTGAGGTGTTGCTGGAGGGCGAGGCCCGGCGGGGTCTGGAAGAGGATCAGCAGGCTGAGCCCGACGACGAGTGGCGGCAGGACGATCGGCACGTCCACGAGGAGGTCTACCACGGCCTTCCCCGGGAACCGCGTGCGCGCGAGGAGGTAGCCGAGCGGCACCCCCACCCACAGCGACAGCACCGCCGACGCCGAGCAACTCAGGAGCGTCAGCCACACCGCGGCGCGGACCTCCGGCGACGCGAGGGCGCGGCCGACGGCGCCCGGCGACGTGTACGCGAGGTCGGCGATCAGCATCGCCGCGACGAGGCCGACGTACAGCCCGCCGAGGAGCCCGAGCGCCACGTAGAACGGCACCGCAGAAGCTCGGCCGGGTGTCATGGCGGAGCCCCCGACCCGACCGTGAACCCGGCCGCGCGGAACGTCTTCAGCCCCCGCTCGGGGTCGGCGAGGTAGCGCGCGAACGCCCGCGCCGCGTCACGGTCGGCGGACTGCGCCAGCACCGCCACCTCGACCCGGCCGACGACGCCGGCCAGTTCCGGTGGCGTCAGCACCTTCTGCCCGGGGTAGTTCACCGCGACCGCGTCCCACACCACGGCGGCGTCGGCGGCGCCGACCTTCGCCGCGTTGGCCGCCTCGGTGACGGTGCCCGTGTCGGCCACGCGCGGCTTCAGCGCGGCCCACCGGCCGGTCGCGGCGAGGTGGTCGCGGGTCAGCTTGCCGACGGCCGCGGCCGGGTTCGATACCGCCACCCGCACGCCGTCGCGCAGCAGGTCCGGCCACGCCGCGAGCCCCTTCGAGTTTCCCGGAGCGACGAGCAGCACCGCCCGCATGGTGGCGAGCGGAAAGCTCTCCGCGACGAGACCGCGGTCGCGGGCCAGGCGGACGTAAGAATCGTCGGCGGGGAGGAACAGGTCGGCGGGGTCGGACGGGTTCACCAGGCCGACCTTCGTGAGCACGTCCTCGGACGCGCCGAAGCGCAGCTCGACGCGGCGGCCGTGTTCGGCCTCGTAGTCGCGGGCGGCGGCCTCCAGCGGCACACGCACCGCCGCCGCGGCGTATACGACCAGCGGCCGGTCGGGGCCGGTGTCGCGCTGCCGCCACCACAGTCCGCCGACGAGCAGCCCCAGCACCGCGAGCGACCCGACGGCGGCGACGGTGGTACGGGACATGGTCACGCGCCGAACAGCTGTTGGTACGCCGCCTCGCTGTACCCGACCACGAGCGTCGTGCCGACGCGGGCCGTCGGGGCGCGGAGGTTGCCGGTCGGGCCGATCAGCCGGGCCAGCAGCTCGTCATCGGCGGGGCGGTCTTTCAGCAGGTCGAACGTTTCCAGCTTCTTCCCCTTCGCGGCGATCAGGGTGGTGACGCCGTCGAGGAGGGCGAGCGCCTCGTCCGGGCCGAAGCGGGTTTTCGCAGCGTCCACGGTCTCGCCCACCGCGACGCCGGCCGGCCCGAGGAACCCCCGGGCGTTCTGGCACGTCACTCAGGACTTGCGGAAGTACAGCCAGTCGATCGCACGCGGCATCTCTGCTCCTGTTGCGTCAAGCGAGAAGCCCGGGGACGGCCGTCACCGGGCTTCTTGTCTTAACTGTCCACTGCCCACTGCCCACTGTCCACTGCCCACTACTCCGCCGCGAGCGACACGCACACCACTTCCCGGTCGTTGCGCACGAACCCGCACCGCTCCGCGAACGCCGGCGGCGCCCACGCCACCATCCGTCCGAACGTCAGCCTTGTCGGCTCCAGCACCTTTGCCCGGCTCACCTCGTCGTACCCGGCCGGCGACATCTTGGCGATCGCCAGCTCGCCGGTCTCGGAGAAGAGGTAGAAGCGGTCGCCGTTCTTCACGATGTAGGCCGTGCCGCTCGCGGCCTTGCCGTAGTCCTCGTCTTTCTCCATGCCGAGCACCGGCTTGAACGTGCTCCA
>DASPHQ010001075.1:0-11065 GCA_035629595.1 Urbifossiella sp.
CCGGGGCAACGCCCCGGGTGGGGTTTGGCGGGGCGCGATCACTTCCGCCGGTCCGCCGCCACGACCTCGGCCGGCAGCAGCAGCTCGCGCGGCGACCGGGCCAGGCACGGCGGCGCCGTCATCAGCAGCCGACGGCCGGCGGTGTTGCTGAACGTCCACGCCGCGCCGTCGGCCCCGGGCGGGACCGGGATGCTGAAGTACCCCGGCTTCGCGTCGAACTCGTGCACCTTCTTGCCGGCCGGGTCGAGCAGCGCCCCCGGCCCCGACGCGAAGCCGCCGACCTGCTTCGTCCCCTTCGGCACGTAGAAGACCAGCGTCCAGCGGCCGTGCAGGTCGGCGGGCGCGTCCGGGCTCGACACCACCGTCACCGGCCGGCCGGCCGGCCACAGCACGTTCGTCCCCTGCCCCGCGTCCGTCACCTCGACGCGGTGCAGCCCGGCGAACGTCGTCTTGAGCGCGAACGGGTGGTCGGCCTTGTCGGGCGTCACGTCGGCGTGCGCGACCGCCTTCCCCTCGGGCTCGGCCACCGGGAACAGGTCGATCTTCGCCGGGCCGCGCGAGTCGTAGACGATGCCGGCCTTCGCCTTCAGCTCGAACGTCGCCGGCTCCGCGTCGGCCCAGGTGTAGTACGTCCGCACGCCGCGGCTGTAGAGGCCGAACGTGCCGGCCTTCGCGTCCGGGAGGTTCAGCGGCGCCGCGGGGACGAGGTTCGTCGTGAACGACACCGGGGTGAAGTCGAGGAGCTTGCGCGACGCGATGCCGGCGGCGGTCATCTTTTCGTAGTCGGCGCGGGTGAGTGGCGGGCCGGCCTTCCACGGGTTCGTCTTCTCGGGGGCACCCCACGCGGCGTCCGTCGGCACGGTCACGCTCTTGTCGCGGCTCGGCAGGTCGCGGTACAGCCCCTTCGTGTGGACCATCTCCGACGCGCGGATCGCCCAGCTGTGGCGGATCAGCTGCTCGAACGCCGCCTGCCGGGCCGGCCCCGTCGCCGTGGAGTAGTCGAGCCACAGCTCGACGTAGCGGACGTACCCCGTCAGGTCGTCGAGCCGGGCGTGGACCGCCGGGTCGGTGACCCTGCCGCGGGCGTCGGCCAGGAGGCGGTACGTCCGGCCGACGGTGTCGTCGCACAACAGCGGCGCCTTCTCGCCGGTCAGGAGCTTGTAGAAGTCGCCCATCGGCGCCTTCGCCGGGCCGAAGCACTTGTCGAGGAAGTCGGCGACCTGGGCGTCGATCGTGTCGGCCTCCTTCACGTCCCACAGCAGGCGGGCGGCGACGAAGTACCCGAGCCCGTTCGGCCCCCAGTTGTCGCTGGCCTCGGCCGACATGAAGCGGGCGCCGGTGGCGCGGAAGTGCGGGATCGTCTGCTTCAGGTAGCCGAGCCGGCCGCCGCGGGCGGCGCCGGGGAGGTCGCGGTCCCAGGTGTTTACCGAATAATACTCGCGGACGCCGAGCGTCTTCGCCTTCGCCCCCCAGCCGGCGAGGAGCTGGTCCACGCTGTACCCGCCGCGGATGAACCCGGTCGCCACGCTGACCACCACGTTCGGGTGCGCCGCGATCGACGGCGGCGGCGAGTGCTCGCTGTAGGCGTACATGCCGACCAGCCGGCCGGGGTGCCTGGCCTGCACGGCCTCGGCCACGGCGTTGGCGAGTGTGACGGCGCGGTCGGAGACGCTGCCGAGCTTCTTGCACTCGGGGCACTCGCACCACCCGCCGCCGTCGCTCGGGTCCACCGACACGGAGTCGGCCGCGGGGTTCTTGTCGAGCTGCGCCACCGCGTCGGCCGCGACCAGCGCCCGCAGCTCGGGGTTGGAGACGCAGAACTTCGACGACTTCCGCTGCCCGCCGAGGAGGCCGAGGTACTCGGGGTGCGCCGCGAACGCGGCGCGGTTGCGGGCGAGGATGCCGTCGTAGGCGTGGCCGGTGTTGAGCACGACGCCCGAGCCGGCGCGGTTCTTCGCGCACCAGTCGGCGTAGGGGCCGGCGGCGTAGTCGGCGGGGCCGAACCCGTACCAGACGCGACGGGCGTGGTAGTCCGGCTTCTCGAACGTGTCGGCCGTGAGTGTCAGGCTCGGCTGCCGCGGCACGACCTCCCAGTTGCGGCTTGGGAAGAACTGGCGGTAGCCTGCCCTGTGGAGGAAGTCCCAGACGGCGTGCTCGACCGCGAGGTCGGTGGCGCCGACGAGCCAGGCGCCGTCGGCGTGCGTCCGCAGGACGTACTCCTCGCGGCGGGTGATGTCGGCGGGGGCGAACCGGGCGGCGAGCTTGAGCGCCGGGAAGTCAGCGGCGCGGCCGACGGCGAGGCCCGTCGTGCCGTCGCCGTCGGCGACCGCGAACCGGCCGCCGGTGACGCGGCCGAGTTGGTCGGCGAGTGCCTTCGCGGCGGCCTTCGTGCGGTCGGTCGCCGTCGCCCCGACGACGACGCGGTGGAGCGCCGCCCCGTCCTTCGCCACCATGCAGGCGGCGGGCTGAGCGGCGGCGGGGGCCGCGACGGCCAACAGGGCGACGGCGGCGAGGTGGCGCATGACGTGGCCCGGCGGGGTGGGTCCGCGGATTGTACCCGACGGGGACGGCGGTGCAACCCGCCCGCCGCTTGCCGGTGAGGGTGAACCGCCTACGGTAGTGAAACCGACCTCGCCGACTCCCGCCCCGGGACTTCTCCCATGCCGATCACGGTCGCCTGCCCCGCCTGCGGTGCCGTCCACACGGCCGCCGACCGCACCGCCGGGCGCACCCTGAAGTGCCGCTCCTGCGCCGGCCCGGTCACCATCCCCGCCCCGCCGGCCGAGGAGGAGTTGCACGAGCTCGAGCCGTTCGAGGAGGAACCCGTCGAGATCGAGCCCGAGGAGGAGGCGGTCGAGGAGGAGCCGGTCGAGATCGACCCCGAGCCGGAGGCGACGGCCCCCGCCGACGCCGAGCCCGCCACGAGCGCGAAGCCGGCCGCGGGGAAGAAGAAAAAGAAGAAGGCGAAGCCGCCGCCGAAGCCGGGGATGAACCCGCGGCTGAAGTGGGGGCTCGTCGGCGGCGCGGCGCTCGTGCTGTTGGTCGGGCTGGGCGTCGGCGGGTACTTCGCGTTCCGCTCCGCCGTGCCGGCGCCGGACAAGGAGATGGCCGGCCTCGGCTGGTACAAGACCGAGGACCACGACCTCACGCTCACGGCCTACTTCCCCGGCGGGAAGCCGAAGTACGAGCGCCTCTCGTTCAACGCGGACAACCTCGCCAAGCTGGCCGGGGCGAAGGAGGCCGTGGGGATGAACTGGCGGATGGAGACGTGGGAGCGCACGGAGGGGAGGCGGAAGTACACGGCGTTCCTGTTCACGATGCCGTCGTCCTCCGCCGCGCCGCCGCGGCTCGCCGAGGACGCGCTGGCCAGGCGGCGCGTGCAGATCGGCGAGGGCGTCGTGGTCAAGGTGCAGGACGACGTGAAGGTCGGCGCCTACCCGGCCAAGCGGGTGGCGATCCAGCAGGGCGGCGGGTCGAAGGTGTCGCTGGCGCTCGGGGCCGGCCAGAACCGCATGGCCGGCCTGATCGTCGAGGGGGACGAGCTGTTCGACCACACCGACCCGGCGGTGGTGGCGTTCTTCGAGAACTTCAAGCTCGAGTAGTGTCGCTACGGCGGAGGCGGACCGGCTGGTAGCCGCGGGCTTCAGCCCGCGCCCACCTGCGGGGTGAACCGGGGGCAACGCCCCTCGGACACCGCCGACGTCGCGCGGGCTGAAGCCCGCGGCTACCAACCCACCGGCTCGCCCGTTCGGTTACCCCCACAGACCCTTCAGCGCCTCGCGGTCGGCCACCCCGAGCGGGAAGCGCTTGCTCAGCGGGTGGTCGGCGATCCCGGCCAGCTCGCGCAGCGCCTGGTGGACGTGTTCCGGCCGCACCCGCACGCCGCCCTCGCGCTTCACCGCCAGCGTCGCCGGGTCGATCGGCACGGCGAACTGGCCCGCGTCCGTCTCGCCGACCACGCGGTTGCCTTTAATCCCCTTCCCGAAGAACCACGCCGAGCCGACGGACCAGTGGTCCTTGCCGTTGCCGGCGTTGTACGTCGGCGTGCGGCCCATCTCGCTCTGCACGACCACGACCAGCTTGTCGCGCAGCCCCAGCTCGCCGGCGCGGCGGACGAGGTAGGCGATGCCGGCGAGGAACTCGGGGAGGAGCCGCATCTGGTCGGGGTCGTTGTTGGCGTGGCTGTCGAACTGGCCGATGCTCAGGTTCGCGCTCACGCACACCCCCGCCTTGAACGACGCCAGCGCGATCTCGGCCTGCTGCGACAGCCGCTCCCGCGGCACGTTCGCCGGGATGTACTGCGTCACGCGCTCGAGCGCCTTGGAGTTGGCCTGCGCGGCGTAGAGCATGTTTTCGCCGCGCTCGGCCCGCGGCAGGCGGGGTTGCGCGGCGCGGCTGGCGTTGGTGTCGCGCAGGGCTTCCTCGATGCGGTCGAGGGCGAAGCGGTCGTGGTACGGCGACCGCTCGTTGCCGCCGACGGCGTCGGCGTTGGCGATGGTGCGGAGCGACGGCAGGTACGGCACCCGCGACATGGCGACGAGGTTGCCGGTGTTCGAGTAGTTGCCGAACGTCAGGAACGCGAGCGGGTACGTCGAGCCGCGGCAGGCGGCGACGAGCGCCGCGAACGTGGGGTAGGCGAGGCTGTCGAGCTTGCCGGTGGCCATGTAGCGGGCGCCCGGCGAGTGGTTGTTCACCGAGTAGTCGAGGCCGTTGAACGTCAGCAGCTCGTTGCCGAACTCGGCGTAAAAGTCCTCGTTGGCGAGCCCCGCGGTGACGTGCTTCTTGACCGGCGCGAACTTGTGGGCGCCGCGGGTGAGGATGTCGCCCTCGCGGTAGAGGCGGTTGATGTTGTTGACGCCCTTCGGGTCCATGAGGTACGTCGTGTCCCACCCGCCGGAGGCGTTGAAGACGACGTAGAACGGCCCGTCGTAGGGCTCGTCCTTGCGCGGTTGCGCGAACGCGCGGAAGATGGGCGCCGCGACGCCGAGCCCGGCGAGCCCGCACAGCTTCAGGAAGTCGCGGCGCATGGGGGGAACCTCTTGAAGGTAGCCGTGCTACTTGTTTTTCCGACACTGAATCCGCGCCCGAGCCACCTCACCTTGGTTCCGTCCGGGCGTGAATACCCGCATCTCTTCGGTCATCGGCTGGCCTGGCTGAACCAGCTGCGCGAACTTGTCCGTCGCGTATCCGGCGAGGAACCCGGTGATGTCCGTCGTGAGTTCGAGGGGCCGGGAGTCGTAGCCGTGTTCCAAGACGACAACCGGCCACTTGTCCAGCTTGCCCTTTGTGTACCACGCGTAGCAGTTCCCGTTCTCGTCGCCGCCCCACACCAGCAAGCCGGGAGTGTCCGGGTGGACGGCCAGCGGGAGCGGGTTCAACCGCTCCCGCTTCGGGCGAAGGATTCGCTCGAGCTTCTTGATCCACGCCAGCCCTTCGAGCGTCAGGGGGTTGTAGACGGTCAGGTGCCCCTGGAAGAACGCGCCTGAGCCGTAGCGGCCGATCAGGTCGCGGAAATCCGTCGGGTACTTGGCTCCGACAACGATCTCCGCTGCCCCCCAGTCCCCTTCGTTGGAGACGGGCGTAGGCGGCGGGGCGATCAGAGCGAGCAGGTGCTTGATCGGCATGGGTGCGTCAATCGGATCGTAGTACGGCACCTCGGCTCGGGTCTTGTAGGTCGGGTCGAGTCGTCGAGACCCGACGCGGGGCGCGAACCGCGACCCTTTCCAGTCCGCCGCTTGCGGCGTTGCAGCGCGTGCAACGCCGCAAGCGGCGGAAGAACTACTCGTACAGGAACTCGGGCCGTCGCAGCAGGTACGTCACCACCGCGCGCCAGGCCCGGATGGTGTAGTGCGGGTCCGCCGGGATCGTCGCGTCCTCGCGGCGGCAGTGGTACGACTCGCGGCCCTCGATCCCCTTCTTCCCCGCCGCGTCCGACACCACCGCCGCGAACAGCTTCACCGTGCGGTCCACGTCGGCCGCGTCGGCCCGGCCCAACACCCGCTCGTGCAGGTACACCACCTGCTTGCGGATCGCCGCGTCCGACTCCGGCGACGTGCCCGGCTTCGTCTGCGGGTCCACGAACAGGAACAGCTTTCGTTCCGCCGCCGGCCGCGAGAAGTCCTTCGCCACGTGCCGGCACGCCACGTCGTTCGACAGGATGCGCTGGATCGCACCCATCGCCCCGCTCGGGTCGGTCGCCCGCTCCGTCACCTCCTGCGAGTCGATGCCGCCGTACAGCATCGCCGTCTGGTCCGTCAGCCGGCCCCACCGCTCGCCGAACACCGCGAACACCTTCCGCTCCGTCTGCTCCGGCGACAGCAGCCGCACCAGCCCGATGTCGTCCAGCTCCGCCCGCCGGGCCGGGTCAGCCGCGACCGTGGAGAGGCCGTCCGCCCGGTAGAACGGCGACACCGCCCACTCCTTGAACGCCGTCTTGAGGTTGAAGCCGTTGCCGACCATCGCCGCTGAGATGCGCTCGACCTCGCGGCGCTGCTCGGCGTAGGCCCGGCGCTTCGCCGGGTAGAGCGGGTCGTCCAAATCCTTCGGCGGCAGCAGCGCCTTGCGGCCGGTCAGGATGTACAGGACGTGCTCGGTCATCGCCACGGCGAAGCGCGGATCCTTCGCCGTCCGCTCGCCGAGCCACTGGAGGGCGCGCCAGCGCTCGGCGGCCGGAAGGTCTTCGCCCTCGAAGCCGGCCGGGAACATGTCGGTGAACCAGCCGCCCTTGCGCTTGCCGTACACGCCCTTCTCGGCGAACCGCCAGTAGTCCTGGAACAGGCCCGCCACCGGGTCGAGCGTCTTGTGGCAGACGACGCACTCGGCCGCCTGCATCGTCGGCACCGCGTACTTGGCCTGCGCCGCCGCGGCGTCGGACACGCGGGCGGCCAGCTCCAGCACGTCCACGCCGAGGAAGTGCTGATAATACATCCGCGCCCGCAGCCGGTTGCGGTTCGTTTCGGTCGTCGGGTAGCGCGTCAGGTACTGGAACGAGCCCAGCACCCCGGCGTGCGGGTAGAAGCCGGTCGCCGAGTCCTGGTTCTGCGACTTGTCGCGGCCGGTCAGCGCCTTCAGCTTCACCGGCGCGAACTCGAACGGGTCGTCCGCGTTCTTGAAGCGCCCCTTCACGTCCTCAAAAGTGCCGTACCCCCTGGCGGTGTACGGCGACTGCATGACGTAATCGCCGGTCACGACCTCGGTGAACGGCTTGTCGGTGCGGACGATGTGTTCCACGAGCCGCAGCGGTTCTTCGAGCAGCGCCTTGCGGTAGTCGGCGGCGAGCTTGTAGCGGGCCTGCGTCTGCGCCTTCTCGTCGCCGGCCTTCGTCAGGTCGTGCTTCTGGTACCAGTGGCGGCTCGGGAAGTGGTCGTAGGACAGGACCGTCTGGTCCGGGTTCCCGTCCACGCCGAGCGTCAGGAAGATGTCGTTGAAGCCCTCGCGCAGCCGCAGGTAGAAGGCGTCCTCCGTCATCACCTTGTCGAGCAGGCCCGGCAGCGCGTTCAACCCGTCCTTCGTGACCGCGGCGCGTTCGGCGTCGGTCGGCAGCCGGCCGGCGAGCGACAGCGTGACGCGGCGCAGCAGTCGCGCGTCGTCGAGCATCACGACGCCGGCGAAGAACGGCGGCGCCTTGGGGTCGATCTTCGTCAGGTCGCCCGGGGCGACTGGCGTGTTGACGCGCTTGACGAACGTTTGCAGCACGCGGTAGCCGGCGGAGTCGGCGGGGAGCACGTCCTCGCCGCCGTGGTCGAGCCCGCCGGTCACCTTGACGAGAAGCCGCGACTGGTCCTTCTCCTTCGCCGCGGCCATTTTGGCGAAGGCGGCGCGGTTGTGCCGCATGGCGTCGTCGCGGGCCGGCCCCACGAGCTTGCGCGGGTCGCGGAGGACGAGTTTGCTGTCCTCGGCGTCGCCGCCGGCCGTGTGGCACGTCAGGCACTTCGGCAGCGCCACCTTCGCCCACACCTCGTCGGCGAAGTACGAATCGACGGCCGCGGCGCAGTCGTAGGCCTGCTTCGGGGGCGCGGCCTTGTCCTGCCCGCGGACGCCGACCGTGACGGACACCGCGACCACGAGGAGGGGAACGAGACGGAGCATGGCGACACTCGGCGAGCGGGCCGGCGGAAGTCGGCACGGTGGGAAGGGGTATTCTCCCGCGCGGCGGGTTGGGGTGCAAGGCACGGTTCGGGCTTCTGGATTGGTAGCCGCGGGCTTCAGCCCGCGCCCACGTCGGCGGGGTCACCGGGGCGTGACCCCCTGGTTCACCCCGTAGGTGGGCGCGGGCTGAAGCCCGCGGCTACCGAGCCATAAACCCCGAGCCGAAGACCCGAGCCCCGCCAGCCGCTCCAACCCCGGCTCCGCCCGCGCCGCCGTCATGTCGCTCACCAACTCGTACACCGCCCGGTTGAGCGGCGCCGGCTCCCCGGTCGCCTCCGCGAGCCGCAGCAGGTGGCCGGTGTAGTTGTCGAGCTCGGTCCGCCCCTTCGCAATCTCGCCGGCCATCGAGCAATAGGTGCCGCGCAGTGACGGCTCGAACCGCCGCGCCAGCAGCCCCGCGAGCCACTTCCGCCGCAGAATCCATGCCACGGTGCGCGGCGCGAACGGGCCGACCTTCCCGAGCGCCACGCCGGCCGCGGAGAGGATGCGGTAGTTCTCCTGGAGCAGAGCGAAGAACAGCCGCCGCGCCGCCGGCACCGACAGGAGGCCGCCGTTGTCGATCCCCGCGGCCGCGGCCAGCGGCGAGATCGCGGCGTTGTACATCAGCTTCGCGTGCTTGAACGGCTCGATCCGCGCCACGCGCTTCACCCGGAACAGGTCCGCGCCCGAAAGCCCGGGGACGGCCGTCCCCGGGCTTGGCCCGCGTGCCCCCAAATGTAGTTCCCCGGCGCGCGTGATGCGCGTGTGCGGCCGGTCGGCAACGCACTCGGACACGAACGACGCGACCCCCTCGAACTCGTGCCCGTGCGCCGCCAGCCGGGGGTCGAAGCCGTTCTGGACGGGGATCAGGTTCACGCCCGCCGGCAGCTTCGCCAGCACGGCGGCGTTGTCGTAACACTTCGTACACAGCAGCACGGTCGAGCCCGGCCGCGGCGTCCACCCGGCGAACGGCACGAACTCCGCGGCCAGCGGCGGGCGCTCGTCGACGCGCACGCCGTCGCGGCGGCCGGCGGCGATCTTGGCGGGGTTCGTTTCGACGAACGTCACCGGCACGCCGGCCGCGCGGAGCGCGTATCCGACGGCACACCCGATCCCGCCCGCGCCGACGATGGTCACCGGTTCCATGCCCGCAGGCTACCCGACGCCCGCGCCGCGGGTCAACGCGGGTGCGCCGCTTGAATCGCGCCACCGCCCCGGGTACGGTACAGGTCGGCCGTTCCCTCCCGCGTCGGGCCACCCATGCCGCTCTCGCTCGACCAGTACATCGAAGACCTCGACGGGCGGAAAGACCTCCCCTGGCCGGTCGCCCCGATGATCGCCCCCCCCAAGGCCAAGCCGCACATCACTAGGCTGCCCGTCAAGGCCGTCCTGTGGACGGTCTACGGCACGCTCGTGGCGATCCCGCACGGCGAGCTGGTGTACGAGCCGCCGCCCGGCCCGCTCGGCGACTTCGTCTTCGAGAACGCCCTGGAGAAGACGATCAAGGAGTTCAAGATGTGGAACTCCATGAGCCGCAAGCCGGGGAAGCCGTCCGAGTACATGGCGTCGCTCCACAAGAACGCCCACGCCACCCTCCGCCTCACCCACGGCGGCGAAGCCCCCGCCGAGAAGGTGTGGGAGGACATCGTTCGCAAGCTGCAACAGAAGGAATACACCTACGACGCCGGGCAGTACGGCAGCCTCGAAGAGTACTGCCGCAAGATCGCCTACTTCTTCCACGCCAGCCTCCAGGGCACCGGCGCCTACCCCGGGGCCGCGGACGCCCTGCGGATGGTCGCCGAGGGCGGCCGCCAGCAGGGGCTCCTCGACAACGGCCAGAGCTTCACCTTCGGCCAGCTGCGGCGCTGCCTCCGCAAGGACGACCCGGACTTCGAGCCGAACCTGTACGTCCGCCCCGAGCTGCGCGTCCTCTCGGCCGAGGTGAAGGCGAGGAAGCCGGCCGACGGCATCTGGAAGGCCGCGACCGCGGCGCTGGCGGCGAAGGGGATTCGGCCCGCCGAGGCGCTGCACGTCGGGTCGAGTCTGGCGCGCGACGTCGGGCCGGCGAAGAGGCACGGCTACCGCACGGCGCTGTTCGCCGGCGACAAGAACTCGCTGGCCGCGAGCGGCGACCAGCTGAAGGACGCCGCCCTCCGGCCGGACGTGCTGTTGACCGAGTTGACGCAGGTGATAGAAGTATTCGCTTGAACCCCGAGGCCCGCCGGGAGGGGGCGTATGATTGTGGACGCCGCCGAGTACGACGTTTCCGCCTTCGACCTGTCGAACCCGGTCGCCGGGATCGAGGACATCCGGGCGGTGAACCCGCACCGGTTCGAGTTCGAGATGCTCACGGCCGTGGTCCTCGTGGACCCGGCCCGGCAGCTCATCGTCGGGTACAAGGATTTGGGGCCGGACGAGTTCTGGGCGCGCGGCCACATGCCCGGCTTCCCGCTGATGCCGGGCGTGCTGATGGCCGAGGCGGCGGCGCAGCTGGCCTGCTACTACAGCGTCACGCAGCGGGTGAACGCCCCCGGCGCGCTGATGGGCCTGGGCGGCATCGAGGACGCGAAGTTCCACCGCCCCGTCCGCCCCGGCGACCGGCTGGTGCTGGTCGGCACCGGGCTGAAGGTGCACCGCCGGCTGACGCGGTTCCGCACCGTCGGGTACGTGCGGAACGAGAAGGTGTTCGAGGCGACCGTGGTCGGCGTCCCGATCGGGAAGTTGGAGGAACTGACGGGTGCGTAAGCCGCGGCGGTTGTCCCCGGAGGAGATCGCCCCGTACGAGTGGCACCCGCCCCGCCGCTTCGGCCGGTGGGGTGTCGGGCAGGTGGGAGGAAGCACTCCCGGTTCGTCCTCCCACCTCCCCCCTCCCCCCTTCCACCTGGATTGGCCCGCCCTGTTCGGCAACCCGAACCCCGTCGAGGTCGAGGTCGGGATG
>DASPHQ010001076.1:0-22327 GCA_035629595.1 Urbifossiella sp.
CACCCCGAGCTGCTCGACTGGCTCGCCCACCGCTTCGTCACCAACGGCTGGAGCCCGAAGCGGCTGCACAAGCTCATCATGCTGTCGGCGACGTACCAGCAGGCGAGCGCCGCCCCGGACGCCGCCTTCCGGGCCGACCCGGAGAACAGGCTGCTTGGCCGCCAGAACCGCCGCCGGCTCGACTTCGAGTCGCTGCGCGACTCACTGCTCGTCACCGCCGGCAAGCTCGACCGCACCGTGGGCGGCCGGCCGGTGGACCTGTTCAAGGCGCCGTTCACGACGCGGCGCACCGTCTACGGCGTGATCGACCGGACGACCCTGCCGGGCACGTTCCGCGTGTTCGACGTGGCGAACCCGGACCAGCACAGCCCGCAGCGGTTCCTCACGACCGTGCCGCAGCAGGCGCTGTTCCTGATGAACAGCCCGTTTGTGCGCGAGCAGGCGACTGCTCTCGCCGCCCGCCCCGAGATGACCAGCGCCGCGAACGCCGACGGCAAGGTCGCGGCGCTGTACCGTCTGGCATTGGGGCGCGGCCCGACGCCGGCCGAGCTGGCGCTGGGTCGCGAGTTCGTGGCCGACGCCGCGGCCGGCCGCTGGGAGCAGTACGCCCAGGTGCTGCTGCTGAGCAACGAGTTCGCGTTCGTGGACTGAGGAGGGTTGCTGTGCCGGCTGCGAAACTCACGACCGCCGAACGAAAGACCCGCCCGCCGGTGTCGGCTGCGGAAGCCGTGTTCCAGTTGGAGAACGGCGCGCGGATGGACCAGGCGACGTTTCACGAACTGTATCTTCAGACCCCGGAAGGATTCCGTGCCGAACTGATCGGGGGGACCGTCTACGTCATGGCCTCGCCCACGTCGCTCCGCCATAGCCGGCCTCACGCCCGGGTCGTTCACTGGCTCTGCCTCTACTCGGACGAGACGCCGGGAACGGACGTACTCGACAACACCACGAGTGTCCTGGGGTCGGAAAGCGAGCCGCAGCCCGACGCCTGCCTGGTCCTCCAACCCGAGTACGGCGGGCAGACGAGGACTCGAAAGGACGACATGCTCGTCGGGGCGCCCGAGTTGGTCGTCGAGGTGGCGAACACCACCCGGGCGATCGACCTCGGCCGGAAGAAGGCGGACTACGAGAAGGCCGGGGTCAAGGAGTACGTCGTCGTACTCGCGACGGAGCAGAACGTGGTCTGGTTCGCGCGCGGGTCCGCAGGGTTTGCGGAGATCGGGCCGGGAGCCGACGGCCTGCTCCGGTCGGAGCTGTTCCCCGGCCTCTGGCTCGACCCGCGCGGATTCTTCGACCCCAGCGCGCGTGCCCTCTCGGCCGCGATCCGTCGGGGTCACGCCAGCCCGGAGCACGCCGCGTTCGTCGCCGAGCTCGCCACCCGCAAGAAAGCCGCCGCCAAGAAGCCGCGGAAGTCGAAGTAACCGGAGCCGCCATGCACCCGTTCAGCCGCCGTGACTTCCTCGCCCGCGCGGGCATGGGCTTCGGCCTCACCGCCCTCGCCCCCATGCTCGCCGGCGAGGCGCAGGCCGTCGATGCCGTCAACCCGCTCGCGCCGCGGCAGCCGCACTTCCCGGGCAAGGCCAAGCGCGTCATCCACATCTTCGCCAACGGCGGGCCGAGCCAGGTCGATACGTTCGACCCAAAGCCGGCCCTCCAGCCCTACGCCGGGCAGCAGTTACCGACGACCAACCTCCGTACCGAGCGCCGCACCGGGGCCGCGTTCCCGTCGCCGTTCACCTTCCGCCCGCGTGGCAAGAGTGGCATCCAGGTCAGCGACCTGTTCGCCGAGACCGCCAAGCACATCGACGACATCTGCGTCATCCGCTCGATGTACGCCGACGTGCCGAACCACGAGCCGTCGTTCCTGCTGATGAACACCGGCGAGGCCCGGCTGATCCGCCCGAGCGTCGGTAGCTGGGTCACGTACGGCCTCGGCACCGAGAACCAGAACCTCCCCGGCTACATCACCATGTGCCCGGGCGGGATGCCGCTGCTCGACTCGCAGAACTGGCAGTGCGGGTTCCTCCCCGGCGTCTTCCAGGGCACGTACCTCGACAGCCGGCACACCGACGTGGAACGGCTCGTCGAGCACATCCGCAACCGCGGCATGAGCCCCGCCGACCAGCGCCGCCAGCTCGACCTGCTGGCCCGCCTCAACGGGATGCACCAGGAGACGCGGCCGAACGACCCGCTCCTCGAAGCCCGCATCCGCTCGTTCGAGCTGGCCTACCGGATGCAGTCGGAGGCGACCGAGGCGTTCGACACCACCCGCGAGACGAAGGCCGTCCTCGACTCCTACGGCCCCGGCGAGCAGGCCCGCAGCCTTCTGCTGGCACGGCGGCTGGTCGAGCGCGGCGTGCGGTTCGTGCAGGTGAGCCACGCGCCGGTGCAGCCGTGGGACAGCCACGACGACCTGGAGGTGAACCACCGCCGCCTCGCCGGTCAGATCGACAAGCCCATCGCGGCGCTGATCTCCGACCTGAAGCGGCTCGGGCTGTTCGAGAGCACGCTCATCATCTGGGGCGGCGAGTTCGGCCGGACGCCGGTGGTCGAGCTGCCGACGCCGGGCTCGAACGCCGGCAAGGTGAACGGCCGCGACCACAACCACTGGGGCTTCTCGATGTGGATGGCCGGTGGCGGCGTGAAGGGGGGCACCGTCGTGGGCGCAACCGACGAGTTCGGCTTCCGTGCGGTGGAGAACCCGGTCCACGTCCACGACCTGCACGCGACGGTGCTCCACCTGCTCGGCTTCGACCACGAGAAGTTCACCTTCCGCTACGCCGGCCGCGACTTCCGCCTGACCGACGTTCACGGGCGGGTCGTGCGGGAAGTGTTGGCCTGACCCACTATTGCGGATCGTCGCAGCACCAGCCCAGGCGCCAACGTGTCCGCCGAACCCACCATCTGCCCGCACTGCCACGCGGCGCTCTCCGGCGCAGTGGACGCGTACTGTCCCGAGTGTCGGTGCGCGCTGGATGAACCACCGCTGCCTGCAGGGATGACGCAGGCCGAAGCGTTCCTCGGCCGCACGATGCCACCGCCCGGCCAGGGCGACGGGTGCCTGTTCATCTCCTTCAACGGCCTGGGCTTTGTCTACTTCGTCGAGAGCTCCTTGTCCGTAGTCGCGGTCGAGTGGATTCTGGGGGACCACCGTTACGGGCTCAAACTCCTCACGTTCGGGACCGTCGCGGCAGTGCTCGACCTGCGATACCGACTGTTCAGCCCAGTCGGGCGACTGTTCGCGCCGAGCCGTGGTGGGAAGGCGTTCTTCCTCCCGCTGTGGATGCCCGGACTTGCGTGGATCGTTGCCGGCATTTACCAGCTGACGCGATGAAATGGAAAGCAGGTAAAGACCGGCGATCCGTGGGCCGTCAGGCTCCGGGTGCGTACCCCATCGAGGTACATACGACGTTACTTGATTCGGGTACGCACCCGGCGGCTTACGCCGCTCGGCTCGCCGTCATCCGCAGCGCTCGTTCACCCGCGCCACACCCTTCCGTCCTCGAATCGCTGCGACCAAATCCGTCGCCGTGCGAATCTCCGCCGCGAAGTCGGTGTAACAGCAGCCTACCGTCGAGGGGTCGTGAGAGTCGCTGTTGCCGAGCTGCGCGAAGTGCGGGTAGCGCACCAGCAGGTCGGCCGCCTTCTCGCGCAACTCGTCGTCCATGTTGTTCGACAGCACCTCGATGCCATCCAGCTCCACAACCGTCTCTGCCAAGAGCCGTTCGAACGGTTGCCCCCAGCGGTTCGGGTGCGCTGCCACGGCCGCGCCGCCCTGCGTGTGGACCTCGCTGACCAGATCGACCCAGCCGATGCCGCGGAAGAACGGCGACGGGTCGCTAATGCCGTACACGAGCACGTCGCCGCCGCGGCCGGTCACCTCCATCCCGGACAGGATCACCAGGTCCGGGGCGAACGCCCGCAACTCGGCGAGTTCGTCGTCGGGCCACCAGTAGTCGTGTTCCGTCAGCACGACCCCATCTAAGCCCGCGCGGCGGGCGCTGCGGAGGAGGTCGAACGGGTCGGTTACCGAGTCCGGGGAGTGGCGGTTCGTGTGGAGGTGGAGGTCGAACTTCATCAGCGTTCCGGGGGTAGCAGGGACCGAGTTCCCATTTTACGGGCCGCACGACCGGCGCCGCCGGCATCCCACGACCGGCCGGCCAACCGCTGTCCACGTTCTTCCCTTGTGTCCACCCCGGCAGGGTTTACAATTCCTATGACGTGAACCCGCGCCGCCCGGCGCCGGCGCGTCCACCCCGGTCCGGCCCGCCGCGAGGCCCGCATGGCGACCCAGTTCATCACCCAGGAAGAAGCGGCCCGCCGGCTCGGGATTCCCCTTGAGGAGTTCAAGCGGCGGCTCAAGACCGAGTGGACGCACGTCACGCCCATGCGCGACGGGCCGAACCTCCGCTTCCGCGAGAACCAGATCGAGGAACTGTCCCGCCAGCTCGGCGCGGCCAGCGATCCCGAACTGCCGCTCGCGGCGATGGAGCTCTCCGACCCCGGGTCGGACGACTTCAAGCTCGCCCCCGGCCCCAAGACCGGCAAGATTCCCAAGGCCGGCAAGCCCGCCGACGAGCCGCTCGCCTTCGACGGCTCCGACGACGACATCTTCTCGCTCTCGGCGGAGCCGGTGAAGCCGAAGAAGCCGACGGACGAGTCCACGGACAGCGACGTGCGCCTGGAAGCACCGAAGTCCAAGCCGAAGGGCGGCGGTCCGAACGTGCCGACGGAGGAAATCTCCCTCGACCTCGGCGGCGGCCCCGGCAGCGCGGTCATCAAGGGCGGCAGTTCCGCGAAGCTGTCCGCCCCCAAGTCGTCCACGAAGCTCAGCTCCGGCGACTCGGGGAAAAAGCTGTCGTCCGACTCGGGGAAGAACGTTGGCAAGAACAAGAACCTCGGCGACAGCAGCGAGTTCGAGCTGAGCCTCGACGCCGACAGCGACGACTTCGAGATGCAGATGTCGGGCGACTCGAGCGACGAGGTAGACCTCGGCAGCTCGCCGCTGGACGAGGGCGGGCGGGCCGGCAAGAGCGGCGTGAACCTCCGCAACCCGGACGACGGCGGCATCCCGCTCGACCGCAAGAGCGGGTCGGGCCGCAACCTCGGCAAGGCGCCGCCCCCGGTGGACGACAGCGACGACTTCGAGCTGTCCCTGGAGGCGGATTCGAGCGAGGCCGAGCCGCTGTCCGCGAAGGCGAAGCCGTCCTCTCGGTCGGCTCCGAAGATCCCGGTCACGTCCGACTCGGACAGCGAGTTCGAGCTGACCCTCGACGACTCCGGCGACGCCGGGAGCCTCGGCAGCCTGGAGGCGGCGGCGCTCGACGACGAGGGGAAGGGGGACATCTTCGAGACCGACTTCGAGATCCCCAACATGCCGGACGAGTCCGGCTCCGAGGCGGTGGCGCTGGAGTCGGACACCGACCTGGAAGGGGCGTCGGAGGACGTGGCGCTCGACGGCGTGGACCTGGAAATCGACGAGGAGGACACGTCCGGCAGCGAGGCGGTGGTGCTGGACGACGAGGACGAGGCGCCGGCCCCGCGCAGCGGCCGCGGGCGCCGCGGCGCCGACGACGAGTGGGCCGGCGTGGGCGGCGGCCGCCGGCGGCAGGACGACGACGAGGACGACGTGCCGGTGGGCGTGGCCGCGCCGGCGCCGTGGGGCGTCATCCCGGCGATCGTCCTCTTCCCGTCGTTCGCGCTGCTGCTCGTCGGCGGGCTGATGGCCTACGAGCTGCTCCACACGATGACCGGCTACGCCCAGCCCCGGAAGCCGGCGTCGCCCATCGTCCGCAGCATCGCCAAGCAGTTGGATATGGACGTGCGCGACCAGTAAGTTGTGCGGACAAAGCCCGGGGACGGCCGTCCCCGGGCTTTCGTGCTTCTAGTCGTCCCCACCGGCGCGCCGCCCCTGCTTCTTCGCCGACTGCCGCCGCTTGTCCTCGACGCGCCGCCGCTTCGCCGCCTTGCTCGGCTTCGCCTTCTTCCGCGGCGTCGGCTCCACCAGCGACACGCGAATCATTTCGGCCAGCTTCACCGAACACGCCTCGCGGTTCCGCTCCTGGTCGCGGTACTCCTGTGACGAGATGACGACGTCGCCGTCCACGGTGAAGCGGCTCGGGTAGCGCGCCTTCATCCGCGCCCACGCCGTGAGGGGGATCGGGACCGTGCTGCGGCTCGCGCTCCAGCGGAGGACCGCCTTCGACGACACCTTGTTGACGTTCTGCCCGCCGGGGCCGCCGGACCGGGCGTAGCTCCAGTCCAGCTCCTCGTCGGGGACGGCGAGAGTCTCGTTCACCTGGATCACGGCGGCGCTCCCGGACCCGGCTTGACGCCGAGGGTCGGCTTATCCTATGGTCGGCCGTTCGGGATGCCCCGGGCCGGCCCGCGCCGGCCGGCACGGACGCGGAGCGATCATGGCCGGTGTGGTGGGAGCACGACTCGGGCCGGCGGTCGGCGGCCGGCTGGAGGCCGTCGCCCGCAAGCGGGTGCTCGCGGCCCCGGATTACCTCCGCCTCGGCGTCCTGCTCCTCGTCGCCGCCGCCGTCCACCTCTGGCTCGTCACCCACACCGCCACGACGGCCCGCGACGGCATCGGGTTCGCGCGCTACGCCATCAACCTGCAATCGCCCCACCAGACCGCCACCGGCCACGACCCGGCGCGGACCGTCCTCCAGATCGTAGGGGTGGCCCAGCACCCGCCGGCGTACCCGGTGGCGATCTGGGCTGTGGCGAAAGTCGTCCGCCGGATGGGTGAGTTGCCACTCCCCGAGGCGTACCTGCTCGCCGCGCAAATCGTCAGCGCCGCGGCCGGCGTGCTGCTCGTCGTGCCGACGTACCTCACCGGGCGGATGCTGTTCGGCCGGTCGGCCGGGTTCGCCGCGGCACTGCTCCTCCAGGTGCTGCCCACGCCCGCCCGCCTCACCAGCGACGCCCTCACGGAAGGGATGTACCTTTTCGGCGCGTCCACGGCGGTGATGCTCGGCGTGCGCGCCGTGCGGCGGCCGACCGTGGGCGGGTTCCTCCTGTGCGGCCTGGCGACCGGGTTCACCTACCTCGTGAGGCCCGAAGGGCTGCTCATCGCCGCGGGCGTCGGGGTGACGGCCGTGGCACTGCTCGCCGCCCGCCGCTGGCCGCTCGACCTCACCCTCGGCCGACTCGCGGGGCTGACCGTCGGCGTGGCGCTCGTCGCCGGGCCGTACATGGCCGTCATCAACGGGCTGACGAACAAGACGACCGGCAAGGACATGCTGAACCCGAGTGTGAACCCGCGTGCCAACCTGTTCAACCAGGGGCCGAAGGCGGAAGCTCGTCCGGTGGTCGCGGCTCCGTTGTTCGCCGAATGGCGCGAGGGCGGCGAGAACCCGGTGGTGTGGGCCGCGGGGGCGGTCGTGGTCGAAACCGTGAAGGCACTGTACTACGTTCCGGCCGTGCTCGCGCTTTTGGGCGTCGTGCTGCTCCGCCGCCGCGTCGCCGCCGACCCCGGGCTGTGGTGCCTCCTCATCCTCGCCGGGCTTAGCGCGTTGCTGCTGACCGTGGTAGGGATCAAGGCCGGGTACGTGTCGGAGCGGCACACGCTGTTGCTGGTGATGATCGGCTGCGTGTTCGCGGCCGCGGCGTTGGAGCCGGTCGCGCTGTTGTTGCGCAACCGAGTCCGCGCCGAGTGGCTGCTGGTCGGCATCGCGGTAGCAGCGATCCCGGCGACGCTCAAGCCGCTGCACGCCAACCGCGAGGGCTTCAAGCACGCCGGCCGCTGGATGGCCGAGAACGTCACGCCTGCCGACTGCGTCATCGACCCGTTCGAGTGGGCGCAGTTCTACTCCGGCCGGTCGCTGTATGGTGTTCCGCCCGACCCGGAGAAGCCGGTGAACACTTTTGCCGTCGTGGACGACCGCACCCGGGCGGACGAGCACGTCCGATTGCCGCGGCTGGATCTGGCCATCGACGTGCTGAAGAACGGGAACAGCCGAGTGGTGTACCACTGGCCTGAGAACGTGCCAGAGTCGGAGGCCAAGGTCAAAGTCTACCGCCTGACGCGGTCGCCGGAGTGACGGGAACGCCCGCCGGTCGCCGCCGGTGGGCTTCGCCCGACATCAGTCGAACATGCCGATCAGCTCGCCGACCCCAGTCAGCGACTCGAAATCCCAGCAGCGGGCGAGCATCGCGTCCGCCTTCGGCTTGCCGTACCTCGGCTCCACCGCCAGCCGGAACTTCGCCTCCACCTCCTGATCCGTCATCGGGTTGCCGGCGTGGCCGCGCGGGAACTCGACCTCCTGCACCAGCTTCCGCCCGTCGTTGAGCGTCACCGTGATGCGGTTCGGAATCCCCTTCGGGTAGCGCGTCGAGAGTTCGTCGTCGAGGTGGACCTGCACCTTGCCCGTCAGGTCGAGCAGCGCCGCGTCGGTGAACCGCTTCTCGTCGAAGGTGGGGAGGTACACGTCGCCGTCCATCAGGGCCGCGGCGGTGCAGTAGGGGAGGGAGTGGTCGGCCGTCTCGCGCGTCTTCGGCGTCCACGCCTCGGGGTACTTGCCGATGATGTTGTAACTCGCCTCGAACGTCTCGATGTCGATCGACTTCACGTTCGACACGTCGCCCCCGAGCTCCTGGCGGAGGCGGAGCGCGGCGTCGATGGCGCTCTGCGAGTGGTACTCGGCGGGCCAGAACTTGATGTACGTCTTGTTGATCATGAACCCGTCCAGGTTGCCGAATTCGGCGCCGAACGGGGCCGGGTCGAACGCCTGCTGCGACACCAGCCGGAAGAAGCCGAGGTCGCCCTCGAAGATCGGCGCCGGGCCGCTCAGCCCCTCGCCGGCCAGCGTCGCCGCGAACACGCCGTTGCGGGCGGCGTTGGCGAACGCGCACCCCTTCCACTCGCTCAGCTCGCCGCTCCGGGTCTGCCGCAGGGCGACGTTGCACACGCCGGCGATGCCGACGGCGTGAACCAGCTTCGCGGCGTCGAGCCCGAGCAGCTTCCCGGCCGCGACGGCGGACGAGATGGCGCCGTAGGTGACGTGATCGACGCCGTGCTTGCGGAGGCTGGCGGCGTCGCAGAAGCGGCACTGGATTTCGTAGGCGAGCACGGCGGCGGTGATGAGGTCGCGGCCGCCGCGGCCCGCGGCCTCGCCGGCCGCGAACACCGCCGCGAAGTTGTCGCTCGGGTGCGCCGGCTCCTTCGACAGGTAGGTGTCGTTGAAGTCGAGGTAGCGGATGAGGAGGCCGTTCACGAACGCCGCCCACTCGGGACTGCTGCGACCGCCGCCGAGGAGCGACGCGCCGGGTGTGCCGCTGACGCGGAGGGCGCAGCGCTTCGCGGTGTGATACGCCTCGGCGGGCATCGCCCCGACGGCGGTGGCGAGTGAGTCGATGACGCGGCGCTTCGCCTCGTGGACGGCCTCGGGGGTCAGCTTCTCGAACGTCAGCTCGGTGGCGTATTTGGCGAGGCGTGCGGCGAGTGTTCGTCCGGCCATGCGTGGTCCCCGGGGCGGATGCGTCCGGGGGTTGTTCTACGGCACGCCGGTCAGCCGGCTTCCTTCTCCCGCCCGTGCGCCTCGCGGAACCCTGCCAGGTGCTCGGTCAGCAGTTGCTTCAGCGCCGGCGCGTGGAAGTGGTCGGCCTTCACGAACTGAAGGTGCATGACGGTCGCGCCGCCGGCGCGGTCGTCGATCAACTCCGCGTCGCGGCCGAACGGCTCGATGCGGCTCAGGTTGAACTGCCCGCGGCGGCCGACGAACTGCACGTCGAGCGCGTCGGCGTCCTTCGTCCGCCACCGCGCCCACGACTTCGTCGCCCCCGGCACCTTGACGAGGATGGCGTCGCGGTTGTCCCACTTCACCTCGGCCTCGGGCTCGATGTCGCGGACGAGCTTCAACAGCTTCGGCAGGAGGGTGCGATCCCACCGCGCCCCGCGGCCGGGCGGGAAGCCCTTGTCCGACAGGTGCCACTTCTCGCCGTCCTTCTTCCACGGCATCTGCGCCTCGACCCCGGTCGCCGCGGTCCGGGTCTTGGACTGGAACACCTCCACGGCCTTCGCCAGGAACTCGCGGAACGCCGGCGTGTCGATCTCCTCGCGTCTGTGGGCGATGACCACCACGTACTGCGCGCCCGGCCAGGAACCGACCTCCACGCGGTTGCCGTCGCGGGAATACCCTTCCAATCCGGGCGTGTCGGACAGTGGCCGGAGGGCGAGTTTGGCGGCGAGCAGGTCCTGCTTGAACGGCTTCCCCGGGACGCGGAACACGAGCTTCAGGTACGCCTCGTGGCCGGTCATCGCGTGGAGGAACCACCCGTCTGCCTTCTTCGGGGCCGTCACCTCGACGATGCTGCGGTGGTTCCAGTTCGTCGCCGCGAACCCCCCGGCCTTCTCGATCTCGCCGATCACCCAGGCGAGGGCGGAGCCGTCCCACTTCGCCGGCTTCCCGGTCGTCGTCACGCGGTCCGATGTGTGCCATCGCGGGCCGTCCGCCTCCCACGGCAGGGCGTGGTCCTTGCCGACCTCGGCGATGTCCAGGTCGCCGACCCGCCCGCGCCGCGCCGCCTCGGGGTCGAACGGCTCGCGCTCGGCATACGGGCCGGCGTCCAGCACGCCCTTGAGAATGCGGCCGGTGTGCGAACCCTTCACCCGCACCACGTCCTCGGGCGTGCCCGCGGCGACGACCCGGCCGCCGCCGACGCCGCCGTCCGGCCCCAGGTCCAGCACCCAGTCCGCCGACTTCACCACGTCCAGGTTGTGTTCCACGACGATGACCGTGTTGCCGAGATCGACGAGCCGCTGCAGCACGTCGAGGAGTTTCCTGATGTCGTCGAAGTGGAGGCCCGTCGTCGGCTCGTCGAGGAGGTAGAGCGTCTTGCCGGTACTCGGGCGGGCCAACTCCGCGGCGAGCTTGACGCGCTGGGCCTCGCCGCCGCTCATCGTCGGCGCGGGCTGGCCGAGCGCCATGTAGCCGAGGCCCACGTCGTCGAGCGTTTGCAGGACGACGCGGATCTTGGGGATGTTGCCGAACAGCCCGAGCGCCTCCGAGACGCGGAGGTTGAGCACGTCCGCGATGCTCTTGCCTTGATACTTCACGGCCAGCGTCTCGGGGTTGTAGCGGGTGCCCTTGCAGGTATCGCACTCGACCCACACGTCGGGCAGGAAGTGCATCTCGATCCGCTTCTGCCCGTTCCCCTCGCACGCTTCGCAGCGGCCGCCCTTCTGGTTGAAACTGAAGCGCCGCGGGTGGTAGCCGCGGACTTTGGACTCGGGCAGGCGCGCGAACAGTTCGCGGACCAGGTCGAACACGCCGGTGTACGTCGCCGGGTTGCTCGACGGCGAGTTGCCGATCGGGTCTTGATCGACGTTGATGATCTTGTCCACGTGGTCGAGGCCGCGGATGTCGTCGTGCGCGGCGGCGGTCGTGCGGGCGCGGTGGAGCTTGCGCGCGAGCGTGTTGTAGAGCACCTCGTTCACCAGCGACGACTTCCCCGACCCGCTCACGCCGGTGACGGCGACGAACGCCCCGAGTGGCAGGTGGGCGTCCACGTTGCGCAGGTTGTTCTGCCGGGCGCCGATGATGGACAGGACGCCGGCGGTCGGGGCGATTTCGGCCAGCGCCGCGGGGGTGTGTGCGGTGCCGGCGGGGATGCGGCGGTTGGACGGAATGGGGATCGCCAGCGCACCCGAGAGGTACTTGCCGGTGAGCGACGCCGCCGACTTCGCCACCTGCTTCGGCGGGCCGGCCGCGGTGATCTCGCCGCCACGGTCGCCGGAGCCGGGGCCGAAGTCGAGGAGGTAGTCGGCCGCGGCGATGACCTCGCGGTCGTGTTCGACAAGGACCAGCGTGTTCCCCAGGTCGCGGAGCCGCTTCAGCGCTTCGAGCAGCCGCTCGTTGTCGCGCGGGTGGAGGCCGATGGTGGGCTCGTCGAGGACGTACAAGACGCCGGTCAGGCCGCTGCCGATCTGCGAGGCCAACCGGATGCGTTGCGCCTCGCCGCCGGACAGCGTCGGGCCGGGCCGCGACAGTGCGAGGTAGTCCAGGCCCACGTCAACGAGGAATTTGAGGCGACTGCGAATTTCGCGCAGCACCTCGCCGGCGACCTGCTGGTCGTGCTTCGACAGGTCGAGGCCGGCGACGTGGCGGAGGGTGTCGCCGAGCGGCTTGGCGCCGACCTCGCCGAGCGTGAGGCCGGCGAAGCGCGTGGCCGCGGAGTCGGCACGGAGGCGGGAGCCGTGGCAGGCGGAGCAGGGGACTTCGTCGACGAGCTGGTCGAGGCGCTGGCGGTAGACGAACGAGACGCGGTTGGCCTCGTCCACGGCGGGGAACAGACCCTTGTACTGGAATTTCGGGGCGGTGTGGGCGGGAAGTTTCTTGGTCTTTGTCTTGGGGGTGGGGGTGCGCTGCGAAGCCGCAAGCGGCAACCAGGCGTCACCGGTGCCGTGCAGGATTACGCGCTGGGCAGCCGCGTCGAGCTTCTCGTACGGGGTATCGAGGTCGAAGCCGGCGTGGCGGGCGATGGCCTCCGCGAACGGCAGCCACGCCGAGCTTGCGTCCAGGTCGGGCCAGCCGGCTACGGCGCCATCGCGCACGGACAGCGCCGGGTCGCGGATCAGCAGCGCCGGGTTGGCGCCGCGCTGGACGCCGAGCCCTTCGCACGTCGGGCACCACCCGAGCGGGCTGTTGAACGAGTAGTGGTGCGGGTTCAGCGGCTCGAAGCTGAGGTTGCACCGCTCGCACGCCAGGTGCTGCGAGTAGCGGTCCACTTTCCACTGCGGCTCCGGCTTCCCCGCGTCCACGAACGCAATGTTCATCACCCCGCGGCCCAGTTCCAGCGCCTGTTCCACCGCTTCGGCCACGCGGGTGCGGGTGCCGGGCTTCACGACGTTCCGGTCTACCACCACCTCGACCCGGTGCTTGCGGCGGTGGTCGATCGCCGGCGGCTCGTCGAGGTTGTAGCTGGTGCCGTCCACGCGCATCCGCACGTACCCGGCCCGGCGGATCTCCTCCCACAGCGTGTCGTACTTCTCCTGCCCCTTCCTCTCGACCGGGGCCAGGATGTAGAGCTTCGTCCCTTCGGGGAGTGACAGCACCTTGTCCACGATCTCGTCGGCCGTCTGCGTGCCGACGGCGTCGCCGCAGCTCGGGCAGTGTCGCTGGCCGAGGCGGGCGTACAGGATGCGAAGGTAGTCGTACACCTCGGTGATGGTGCCGACGGTACTCCGCGGGCTCTTGCTCGTCGTCTTTTGCTCGATGCTGATGGCCGGCGACAGCCCCGTGACGTGCTCCACCTTCGGCTTCTGCACCTGCCCCAAAAACTGCCGGGCGTAGCTGGACAGGCTCTCGACGTAGCGGCGCTGCCCTTCGGCATAAATCGTGTCGAGCGCCAGCGACGACTTCCCCGACCCGCTGGGGCCGCAGAACACCGTCATCTGCTCCCGCGGCAGCTTGCAGTTGACGTGCTTCAGGTTGTGCTGGGCGGCGCCTTCCACCTCGATGTGCGTGATGTAGCGCTGTTTCGAGTTTCGAGTTTCGAGTTTCGAGTTTCGAGTTTCGAGTTTCGAGTTTCGGGCCGCCGCTTGCGGCTTCGCGCCGGGAAACAGGATCGGCTTCAGCGCCGCGCCGGTGTGCGACGCCTTCACCTTCGCCACCTGCTCGGGCGTCCCGGTGGCGACGACGTGGCCCCCGCCACTACCGCCCTCCGGTCCCATGTCGATGAGCCAGTCGGCCGTCTTGATGACATCGAGGTTGTGCTCGATGACCAGCACCGTGTTCCCGGCGGTGGCGAAGCCGTGGAGCACGTCGAGCAACTTCCGCACGTCCTCGAAGTGGAGGCCGGTCGTCGGCTCGTCGAGGATGTACAGCGTCTTGCCGGTCCCCTTGCGGACCAGCTCTTTCGCCAGCTTGATCCGCTGGGCCTCGCCGCCCGACAAGGTGGGGGAGGGCTGCCCAAGCTTGACGTAGTCGAGCCCCACGTCGTGGAGCGTTTGCAGCATCGCCCGCACTTTGGGGACGTGCTCGAAGTGATCGAGCGCCTGGCCGACTTCCATCTCGAGCGTGTCGTGGATCGACCGGCCGCGGTACTTCACCTGCAGCGTCTCGCGGTTGAATCGCCGCCCCTCGCACACCGGGCACGTCACCCACACGTCGGCCAGGAAGTCCATCTCGAGCTTGGTCGCGCCGTTCCCCTCGCACGCCTCGCAGCGGCCGCCGGGGCGGTTGAAGCTGAACCGGCTCGGGGTGTAGCCGCGCGTCTTGGCGTCGGTCATGTCCGCGTACAGCGACCGCACCTCGTCCCACAGCTTGATGTACGTCGCCGGGTTGGAGCGCGGCGTGCGCCCGATCGGCGTCTGGTCGATGTCGATGACCTTGTCGATGTGCTCGGCGCCCTCGATCCGCTCGTGCGCCCCGACGGCGTGGTCGGCCTCGTCGGGCTCGTCGTCCTCGCCGCGGGTGTCGCCGCGGCTGGCGGCGGTCAGCGCTTCCTTCAGGATGTCGTTGATGAGTGACGACTTGCCCGAGCCGCTGACGCCGGTCACGACCGTCAGCACGCCCACGGGGATGTCCACGGTCACGTTCTTGAGGTTGTTCTGCTTCGCACCGACGACCTTGATCTGCCGCTTCGGATCGACCTTGCGGCGCTCCGCGGGGATGGCGATTTCCTTCGTCCCGTTCAGGTACTGACCCGTCAGGCTGGCCGGGTTGGCGAACACCTCCGCGGGCGGGCCGGCGGCAACGACATGGCCGCCGCGCACGCCCGGGCCGGGGCCGAAGTCCACGAGGAAGTCGGCGGCGCGCATGGTGTCCTCGTCGTGCTCCACGACCAAGACCGTGTTCCCCATGTCACGCAGCCGTTCGAGGCTCGCCAGCAGCCGAGCATTGTCGCGCGGGTGGAGTCCGATACTCGGTTCGTCCAGCACGTACAGCACGCCGACGAGCCCGCTACCGATCTGGCCCGCGAGGCGGATGCGCTGCGCCTCGCCGCCCGAGAGCGTCGGGGCGGAGCGGTCGAGCGTCAGGTAGTGGAGGCCGACGTTCAGCAGGAAGCCGAGACGGGCGCGGATCTCCTTCAGCAGCTCGCCGGCGATCGTGCGGGGAATGTCGGTCAGCTTCGACTCGTAGCCGTCGAACCACGGCACCAGCTCGCCGATGGGTGAGTGTCCCAGTTCGACCAGCGACTTGCCGCCGACGCGGACGGCGCGGGCCTGTGGGTTCAGCCGCTGGCCGTTGCACGCGGGGCAGCGTACTTGTCGCATGTACTTTTCGAGTCGCATCCGCTGCGGGCCGGGGGCGGCCTTCTTGAACTGCGACAGCAGTTGCGGAACGACACCGTCCCACTTGCCGCCGTGCTTCCAGACGGTGCCGTTGCGCTGCTTCCACTCCCAGACGATGTGCCGGTCGCCGCCCCCGTTCAGGAGCAACTCGCGGTGGTCGTCCGGGAGCTGGTTCCACGGCGTCTTCAGGTCGATGCCGAGCGACTTCGCCACGCCCTCGTAGACATGCTTCCGCCAGCGGCCCATCCCCTTCAGCGAGCCGACCAGCGGCACCGCCCCGGCGTAGAAGCTCAGCGACGGGTCGGGGATCATCAGGTCGGGGTCGAAGGTGAACTTGGTGCCGAGGCCGTCGCACTCGGGGCACATCCCCATCGGGCTGTTGAAGCTGAACAGCTGCGGCGTCGGCGGCTCGTAGCTGATGCCGCAATGCGTGCAGGCGTAATGCGCCGACAGTAACACATCCTCGGTCGCAGCCTCACCCTCAGCGTCGGCGGGGCGGTCGCCTTCGACGCTGATGACGAGGTTCCCCTCGGCCAGCGCCAGCGCCTGCTCCACGGCCTCGGCGATGCGGACGCGGTTCGTCGCGCCCTTCGCCTCGATCTTCAGCCGGTCGATGACGATCTCGATGGTGTGCTTGATGCGCTTGTCGAGCTTCAGGTCGTCGGTCAGCTTCACGACCCGGCCGTCAACGCGGGCGCGGACGTAGCCGCGCTTCCCCATGTCGGCGAAGAAGTCCTTGAACTCCCCCTTCTGGCCGCGCACCACCGGCGCCAGGATCATGAACCGCGTCCCCTCGGGCAACGCCAGCACGCGGCCGATGATCTGCTCGCAGGTCTGCGCCGTGATCGGCCGCTCGCACTTGGGGCAATGACCCTGGCCGAGCCGGGCATAGAGGACGCGCAGGTAGTCCGACACTTCGGTCACGGTGCCGACGGTGCTGCGCGGGTTGCGGCTGGCGGTCTTTTGCTGGATGCTCACCGCGGGTGACAGGCCGCCGATGTAGTCCACGTCCGGCTTCGGGAGTTGGCCGAGGAACTGGCGGGCGTAGCTGGACAGGCTCTCGACGTAGCGGCGCTGGCCTTCCGCATAAATAGTGTCGAATGCGAGGGAGGATTTGCCCGAACCGCTGACGCCGGTGAAGACGATGAGTTTGTCGCGCGGCAGTTCGAGATCGACGTTTCGGAGGTTGTGCTCCCGCGCCCCGCGGATGACGATGGCCTGGGTGTCCATGAGGGCCGAGGCTCCTCCTGAGCGGCGCGGATAGGGTACGGATGACTAGTATAGGCCCGGCCACTGCGGCAGGATAGGCGGACTGAAGTGGCACCGAAAGCCCTGGGGCGGCCGTCCCAGGGCTTTCCTGGGGCGTAATCGGGAACTTTCGACACCCCCCGAGCGTCAGACGCGGTGGAGGGTTGTGAACGACGACGATCGCCGGCTGATCGCGGAGAGTCTGGCCGGGCGGCGGGACGCCTTCGGTGAGTTGGTATCCCGTTACCAGGGCAGGCTTTACAACGCCGCGTTCCGACTGGTAGACAGTCCCGACGACGCCGCCGATGTCGTCCAGGACGCGTTCCTGAACGCCTACCAGTCGCTCCACGCCTTCAAGGGCGACGCCGAGTTCTTCACCTGGCTGTACCGGATCGCCTTCAACGGCGCCATCAGCCTGAAGCGGAAGAAGCGGCCGACGGCGAGCCTGGACGCGGCCGACGGCGACCGCGGGTACGAGCCGCCCGACCCGTCCGACCATGTCCGCACCGGGCACGCCCTGGAGCGGACCGAGGAGGACGAGCGGCTGTACGCGGCGATCGCCCGGATGACGCCGGAGCACCGCGAGGTGCTGACGATGAAAGACCTCGACGGCCTCCGGTATGAGGAGATGGCCGAGCTCCTCGCGGTGCCGATCGGGACGATCCGCAGCCGCCTGCACCGTGCCCGCCTCGAGTTGCGCAACCTGCTGGCGCCCGCGGACGACGAGGACGAGCCGACCGACCGGGGAAGGGGGGAGCGTCCACCCCCCGACCCCAACTGACATGATGCCCGCCATGCCCGCCATGCCGCCCGACGCCGTAACCCACCTGCTGACCGCCGCCGTGGACGGGGAACTCACCCCGGCCGAAGCGGCCACCGTCCGCGCCCTGCTGGCCGACTCGGCCGCGGCCCGCGCGGCGTTCCGCCGGCTCCGCAACGACCGCCGCCGCCTCCAGCAACTCCCACCCGCGACACCGCCCGCCGACCTCCACGCCCGCATCATGGCCCGCCTCCCGGCTCAGCCGCCGACGCCGGCCGAAGTCGTCCGTCCCGCTCCGTTCCGGCGGAGGCCGTCGCTCGCCCCCGTTGCTGTGGCCGCGTCCGTACTGGTCGCCGTCGCCGGGGCGTCGTTCTCGTTCTTCGTCGCCGAACCGGGCCGGGCGCCGGGCGCGAACCCCGGACTGCTGGCGAAGGCGGACGCCCACCGCGAAGCGGAATGGGCGAAGCTGCTGCCGCGGGAGTCGGCCCCGCCGCCGTCCGTTCCCGCGCCCGTCGAAGTCGCGGTCGAGCCCGTGGTGATCGCCGTCGAGGGTCCGACCACGCCCGAGGTCGCGCCGCTGCCGCGGCCGGTGGTTCGCGACGTGCTCACGTTCCCGCCGCTGCCGGACGTCGGCAAGCTCGAACTGGCCCGCATTCGGGTGCCGTTCCTGGCAACTGTCGCCGAGTTCGACCGCGACGACGTGCAGCAGCAGTTCGTGACCGAGCTCGGCCAGGACCCGGCGTTCCGCATCGACCTGTTCGCCCGCGACCCGGCCCGGGGTGTGGAACTGCTTCAAGCCACCGCGAAGGGGTCCGGCCTCACCGTTCACGCCGACCGGATGACCGCCGAGAAGGTTCAACGGAAGCAGGCCGCGGCGTACCTCGTCTACACCGACAGCCTCACGGCCACGGACCTCCGCGGCTTGCTGGTCCGCCTCGCCGACGCCGACGCGAAGGCTCCCGCGCGGACGTTCGACTTCGTCCACGCTACCCCGGCCACGCCGGCCGACGGGCGCGACCTCCACGCCGTGCTCGGCACCGACCCCGGGCTGTGGAAGCGGCCTGCGACGAACAGCGAGCCGAAGTCGGTGGCGAGCGGCACCGCGGGGCAGATCACCCGGGCGCTCACCGACCCGGCGGGGAAGGGGAGCGACAAGTCCGCCATCCTGATGACCTACGCCCCCTCCACGGTGCGGACGCCGCCGGCCCAGTCGCGCGAGCTGAAGCAGTTCTTCGAGCGCCGCGGCGAGCGGCGCCCGAACGCGGTTCCCGTGCTCATCGTCGTTCGTCAGGCGAACGGCTAACGACCGCCGCTCGCGGCGTTGCAGGCGCTTGCACCGCCGCAAGCGGCGGAGCCTTGTTTTCCCTTTGTAACCCGCTCGTAACCCCACCGTAACGACCCTCGAACGAGCCCTCGCGGACGGGGGCGTCGCCGGCGTATACTCCCGGTGTTCCGACCCCGGAGGTGTGCGATGCGTTACGCCGTCCCGCTGTTCGTGCTGCTGACCGCCGCCGGGGGCCACGCCCGGGCCGCCGGCTTCCTGATCCCGAACGAGAAGGGCACCCCGCCGCTGGCGATGGTCAACCACAAGGTGAACGTCACGGTGGAAGACCAGATCGCCACCACGACCGTCGAGCAGACGTTCCGCAACCACACCGACCGGAACCAGGAAGCGACGTACATCTTCCCCGTGCCGCGCGGGGCCAGCGTCGACCGGTTCAGCATGTGGATCGACGGCAAGGAGACGAACGGCGAGTTGCTCCCGGCGAAGGAGGCCGACAAGATTTACACCGACATCGTCCGCCGCATCCAGGACCCGGGGCTGCTCGAGTACCTCGGCAACGGCATGATGCGGATGAAGGTGTTCCCCATCCCGCCGCGCGCCGACCAGAAGGTGAAAATCAGCTTCCGCTCGGTCGCCCCCCGCGAGGGGGCCGTGGTCGAGTACACCTACCCGCTCCGCACCGACGGCCGGGCCACCGCCACGCTGGAAGAGTTCTCCGTCCGCGTGTCGATCAAGTCGCAGCAGGCCATCCAGAACGTCTACAGCCCGACGCACTCCGTCGCCGTGATCCGCAAGAACGACAAGGAGGTGAGCGTCGAGTTCGCCAAGGAGCAGGGCGTACTCGACCGCGACTTCCAGCTCTTCTACGGCACCGGCGGCGGCGACGTGGGCGTGACCCCGCTGATGTACAAGCCGGTGACCGCGGACGACGGCTACGTCATGCTCCTGGTGTCGCCGCAGATCGACCCCGCCCGGGTGCGCACGCCGCGCGACCTGGTGCTGGTGCTCGACTCGTCCAGCAGCATGTCGGAGATCAAGTTCACGCAGGCCAAGCGCGCCCTCCGCTACTGCCTCTCCCAACTCCGGCCGGACGACCGGTTCGCCGTCGTCCGCTTCTCCACCACGGTGAGCCGCTTCCGCGACACGCTGGTCGCGGCGAACAACGACAACCTGGAGCGGGCGAACAAGTGGGTGGACGACCTCCGCACCAGCGGCGGCACAGCCATCTGGCCGGCGCTGGAGGACGCCCTGTCCCTCCGGCCGAACGACCCGGCGCGGGCGTTCACGACCATCTTCTTCACCGACGGCCAGCCGACGGTGGACGAGACGAACCCGGACCGCATCCTCAAGAACGTGGCGGCGCGGAACAGCGCCAACACCCGCATCTTCACGTTCGGCGTCGGCGACGACGTGAACGCCAGCCTCCTCGACCAGCTGGCCGAGTCCACCCGGGCGGTGAGCACCTACATCCGCCCGAGCGAGGACATCAAGGACCGCGTGGCGGGGCTGTACGCGAAGATCAACCACCCGGTCATGACCGACCTGAAGGTGACGACCGGCGACAACGTGAAGCTGACCGAGATGTACGCGCCGCGGCTGCCGGACCTGTTCCACGGCCAGCAGGTGATCGTGTGCGCCCGCTACAGCGGCAGCGGCCCGACGGCGGTCCGCCTCAGCGGCATGGTGAACGGCGAGCGGAAGGAGTACGTGTACGACGTGACGTTCCCGGTCCGCACCGACGAGGGGAGCGGGAAGGACTTCGTGGAGCCGCTGTGGGCGCGCCGCAAGGTCGGCTACCTGCTCGACCAGATTCGCGCCAACGGCGAGCAGAAGGAGTTGATCGACGAGGTGGTGGCGCTGGCCCGGCGGTACGGCATCGCCACGCCGTACACGAGTCACCTGGTGGTGCCGGACGGCCCGATGCCGGTAGTGCCGCCGGTGCGGCGGCCGCCGTTCAGCGGCCCGATCCCCGCCGGTGGGATGCCGGGCGGCCCCGGCGGTGCCGGGTTCGGCGGCGGCGGCTTCCGCGGCTTCTCGGCCCCCGGACTGAGCCCGATGGGCGGCGCGACGGCGCGGCCGGTGGCCGAGTTCGCCCGCGACCAGGCGAAGGGGGCGGACCCGAAGACCGCGCCCGCCGACGCGCTGGCGAGTAGCCGTGGGCTGGAGAACGACCGGCTGCTGAAGGCCGGTGAGAAGGCCGTCCGCGAGACGACGGATGCAGACACCCGGAAGCGGCTCGAGGAGGCCGTCGGCCAGCTGAAGCTCCAGAAGGACACGAACGAGGGGGCCGGCCGGGCCTTCCGCGGCGACAAGTCCGGCTACCAGACCGGCAAGCTCGGCGTCGACCTGGCCCAGAACACCGACGCCCTCCGCAACCAGTGCCGGCTGACGCTGACGGCCAACCGGCAGGCGAACGGCCGGCAGGTGCTGGAGGTCGGCGGGGTGTGGATCGACGACGCCTACCAGGCGAAGATGCCGACGGTGGTGGTGAAGGCGCAGAGCGACGGGTACTTCCGCATCCTGGAGAAGCAGCCGGCGATGCGCGACGTGTTCCGCCTCGGCAACGCCCTGGTGTGGGTGGCCCCGAACGGCACCGCCCTGGTCGTGGACCCGACCGGCGGCAAGGACGCGCTGACCGACGCCGAGATCGACGCGCTGTTCGCGGCGCGGCGGTAGGGCGGCCCCGATAACACCCGAAGCCCGGGGACGGCCGTCCCCGGGCTTTCTTCATGCGCCACTGGAATTCTGTCAGCGCGGCGCCGACAATCACCTCGCCCCACCCTCCCGGAGCAGAACCCATGTCCGCGCCCCTTTCGCGCCGGTCGTTCCTCCAGGCCGGCGCCGCGACCGCGGCCGGTCTCCTCGCCGCCGCTCCGGCCAACGCCGCCGGCGACCTGATCGGCGACATCTCGCTCGGCGTGCAGAGCTACACGTTCCGCCAGTTCAACCTCGAGCAGGCGCTGCGGCGGATGAAGGACCTCGGCATCAAGCACGCCGAGTTCTACGACGCCCACGTCCCGCGGGCGAGCACCCCGGCGCAGGTAACCGCCATCCTCGGGCAGTGCAAGGAATACGAGGTGACGCCGGTCGGGTTCGGCGTGCAGGCGTTTACCGACAACCACGACGCCAACAAGCGCGTCTTCGACTTCGCCAAGACGCTCGGGGTGAAGTACCTCAGCGCCGACCCCGCGCCGAACAGCTTCGACAGCCTCGACCGGCTGGTCGACGAGTACAAGATCGCGATCGCCATCCACCCGCACGGCCCGTCGGGGAAGGCGCTCCACCGCTGGCACTCGGCCGAAGTTATCCTGCGGGCGGTGCGCGACCACCACCGCCTCATCGGCGCCTGCCTCGACACCGGCCACCTCATCCGCGCCGCCCAGCTCGGCGAGCGGCTCGACCCCGCGCAGCAGGTGCGGCTGATGGGCGCCCGCAACTTCGGCATGCACCTGAAGGACCACGACAACCGCCGCAAGGAGGACGTGATCTTCGGCGCCGCCGAGGGGGCGCTGAACGTGTCCCAGGTGCTCGCGGCGCTGCGCGAGGTGCGCTTCAGCGGCGCGATCTGCATCGAGTACGAGGCGCACCCGGCGGACCCGGCGCCGGACATGAAGAAGTGCGTGGACTACGTCCGCGACGTGGCCCGCCGCGCCGGCTGACCTATAACGGACCCGTGTCCGCACGCCCCCCGCCGGCCCCCGGCGGGGGGCGTGCCGTTTGCCCGCCCCCGAGGCCGCCGCGGTGCTGACTCCCGACGTGACCGCCGAGCTCCGCCAGAAGCGCTACAACG
>DASPHQ010001077.1:0-3803 GCA_035629595.1 Urbifossiella sp.
GCGCGGCAGCAGCGCCGCGGCGACCGCGAACCGCTCCACGGCCCGGTCCAACTGGCCGAGCCGGTCGCGGCAGGTGCCGAGCAGGTACTGCGCGGCGGCGTGCGTCGGGTCGGCGAAGGTCACTTCGTCCAACGCAGCGGCGGCGTCCGCGGTCCGGCCGGCGCGGAGGTGGTCGACCGCGTCGAGGAAGTGGTCGCGCGGCGTGGCGGGCGCGGCGGGGTCGGCGTCGGTGAGCCCCAGTTCCCGGGCCAGCCGGGTGAGGGCAGGTGGCGCGCCGTCCGGGAAGCAACTCGCCGCCGCACGGACGCACACTTCGGCTTCGGCGCGAAGCGATTCTACGGCGGGGCCGGTCTCCGCCCGCGACTCCGCGAGCCGGGCGGAGGCGTACAGGATCGCCACTTCCCCCAGGTCGGCGACGAGCGCGGCCCGCACGTCGTCGGGGAGGCGGCGGATCGGGTCGCGGTCGCGCCAGTTCGGGTCGGCGGGGAGGCCGTAGTCGGCGAGGAGGGTTCGCGCCCGGTTCACCCCGCGGGCGGTCGAGACGGGTTCGTCGGTGATCGCCAGGTCGAGACGGAGTTGGTGGAGTTGGTCGAGCGTGGCCTGCGCCTTCAGCCGCGCCTCGGCGGTCGTGCGGCCGTCGGCGGCGTGGACGGCGTAGGCACCACTGCCGCCCGCCGCCAACACCACGCCGGCGATCAGGCCGGCGACCAGGAGCCGCGGGTTCCGCCGCCGCCACTTCCGCGCCCGCTCGGCGACCGACCGGTCGCGCGCGAACCGCAGCGGCCGGTCGGCGAGCTGCCGGTCCACGTCCTCTTTCAACTCGGCGGCCGTCTGGTACCGCGCGGCCGGATCCGGCGCGAGGAGCTTGCGCACGATCGCCTCGACGGCCGGCGTCACCGCCGGGTTGCGGCCTCGGAGCGGCGGCGGTCCGGCGCGGCGGGCGGCCATCAGCCGGTCGTAGTCGGCCTGCACCCGGCCGGGGCCGGGGAAGGGCGGTTCGCCGGCGAGCAGCTCGAACGCCACCACCCCGAGGGCGTACAGGTCGGTGCGGGCATCGACGCCACCCTTGCCGCGCGAGCGGAGGTCGAGGAGCTGTTCCGGGGCCATGTACGGGACCGTGCCGCCGACCAGCTCGCGGTCGGTCTCGGCGGCGTCGCTCGACAGGTTGAAGTCGAGGAGCATCGGCTCGCCGGTGTCGGCGAGGAGCACGTTGCCCGGCTTGATGTCGAGGTGGAGGATGCCGCGGCCGTGGGCGTGGCCGAGCCCCGCGGCCAGCTGCGACAACAGCCGCAACACCGCCGTCGGCTCGCCGACGACGCCGGATAACAGGTCGCAGGATGGTACGGCGGCCGGCTTCGCGCCATCCGGCTTCCGCGGGCGCAACCCGGTCGTGACGGTTGTGGAGCCGCGCTGGGCGCGGGTGGCCCGCTTGCTCCAGCCGGTGCCGGTGCTCGAACGGTGGGTCTTAAGCGCGTCGGCGAGCGTGTGGCGGCCGAGGAACGGCATGCAGATCAACTGCACCGGCCCGGCCGCGTGGACGGAGTAGACCGGCACCACGTTCGTGTGCTGAAGTCGGGCCAGTCGGTCCGGTTCACGCGTGGCGCGGAGCGTGACCTTCAGCGCGACCGGCCGCCGGGCGAGGCCGAGCTGGTGTGCCAGGAACACGCGGCCGAACGTGCCGCGGCCCAGCTCCTCGGCGAGGTGGAACCCCTGGTACTCGTCGCCGACTTCCGGCATGGCCGGACCGGTGCTCGGGTCGCTGTCGGGTAGGGAGCTTCCCGCTCCGCTCGAGCTGTACACGGCGGGCGGCGGGGGCGGAGGGCCGAACAGGACGGTCGGCGGCGGCGTGTCCGTCAGGGATGCAACGAACGGGTGGCGCGCGAGTGGCACGGCGATGTGGGGCGTTTTCGTCACGGGCGACTCCGGGCGCTCCCGCGGGCGGGGCCGGGGTCCGTCCCGGTATGGCGATGGCCGCTGCGTCCGCCCCTTCCTGACTTTTCAGGTGGGGGTTGTAACGGTTGCAGAGGCTGTAACAACGGCTAGCAGCATCTAGCACGCGGCCGCGGCGGACGCAACAAAATGACGCGAGAAAGCCCAGCCGTAGCGACGGCTGGGCTTTGCACCACCCCACACGCTGAGAATTGACACTGGTCAGCTACTTCTTGGGAACCGGCCCTGGCAACGGTGCCACGCGCTCCGGCGGCGGCGGCACGGCCGGCACCGTCAGCGGCTGAGCGACGCCGGTGCCAACTGAGCACTCCGCCGGCTGACCGAGCGCGGTGTACAGCCGGAACTGGGCGCGGTTAAACTCGATCACCGTTTGCAGGTACTGCGTGCGGGCCTGGTTCAGCGCCTGGATGCCGGTCAGCGGCTCGAGCGCGTCGAACTGCCCCTTCGGGCCGACGACGCCGAACGACGTGTCGCGGAACTTTCGGCCCATCTCCGTCGCCTCGCGGACGGCCTCCTGCGCGGCGTGGAGCGCGTCGAAGCGGGCGGCCGCGGCGCGGGCCGATTCAGCCACCTCGGCCGAAACCGCGGCGCGAACCTCGGCGACGCGGTACTGCGCCGCCTCGAACACCGCCCGCCGCTGGCGGACGGTCGCCGCGTTCCCCGCGCCGAGGGCGTCGAGCTGCCACACGAGGGCGGCGTTCGCGTTGTACTGGCCGCGGAATTCGCTCCACCCGTAGGTCGTGCCGGCCGGCACCGGGTTCACGTAGCCGCGACCCGCGACCATGCCGCCGCCGACGAAGTCGGCCTGCACCCGCGGCAGCAGCGGCGCCATCTTCGCCTGCTTCACCACCGCCCCCGCCGCCTCCAACTCGGCGAGCGCCGTCGCCACCTCGGGCCGCGCCGCCACCGCCGTGTCGATCAGCCGGGCCATCGTGTTCTCGGGCGGCACGAGGATGACCGGCACCACCGCGACTTCGTACGGCCGCAGCTCGACCGCGGGGTCGAGGAGCAGCAGCCGGGCGAGCCGCGCCGACGCCGCCCCGGCGCGGGCGCGGAACACCAGCGCTTCCTGCCGCCGCAGGTTCACCTCGGTGGCGGCGCGGTTCACGTCCGCGGCGGTCTTGTTCACGCCCGCCTTCGCACCGGCCTCCGCGGCCGTGAGCATCTGCTCGGCGCGGAACAGGGTCCGGGCGTTCACGGCGAGGAGGCCGTGCGCCTCCAACAGATCGAGGTACGCCGACGCCGCCTCGAGCTGGATGTTGTTCCCGACGGCGACCGAGCGCGCTTCCTCTGCGCGCACGACCCGGCGGGCGACGAGCGGGCCGTACAGGGCTTCGCCGAGGTCGAACCGCCATTGCGGACCGACGCCGAGGACGAAGTTGCCGCGGGAGGCGTCGAAGATGTCGCCGCGGCGGTTCTGGTCGATCCCCTCGTGGTAGAAGAACGACGGCCCGAACGACAGCGTCGGCACCCACTGGAGCTTGGCCCGGTCGAAGCGGGCGACGGCTTCTTTCGCGCGGGCGCGGGCGACGCCCACGGTCGGGTTGTTCGCCCCGGCGAGCATCAGCACCGTGGGGAGGTCGATGGGGTAAGTCGCGGGGTCGAGGGCGCCGTAGAGGTTGCGCGGGGCGGCGTCGCCGCCCTTCGGCGGGAGCGGCGCTTCCGGCGGGCCGAACGGGTTCGGCAGCGGCGGTTGGGCGGCGGCCGGCGCCAGCACCGCGAGCAGGAGGAGCCAACCGGTCCGACGCATCCGCGACTCCCGTTGTGGGGCGTGTCCGGTGTATCGGTCGGGAAGGTGCGTCGGCTTGGGGGTTTTGTTCAGGACGGGGAGCTGGGGAAGCCCGGGGACGGCC
>DASPHQ010001078.1:0-15257 GCA_035629595.1 Urbifossiella sp.
CCGCCGGGTGGCGGTGTCGCTCCTGCGCCGGGCACCGGGCAAGGGATCGACGCCGACGAAGCGTCTCAAGGCCGGATGGAACGACGATTACCTACTCCAGGTTCTCCAAGGAATCCAAGCTCCCGAAGTGCGGTAACCCTAGCGTCCCGGGTGAGGTCGGTCGCCGTCCCGGCGGCGACGTCGAGGAGGAAGGGGTCCCGGCACGGGAACCCGCCGACGGCCCGGCGGAGGTCGTCGCCGAACGCGAGGGGGCGCCGCCGGGCCGTGTAGTCCCGGTCGGAAAGGACCGGCATGAGCCCGTGGGAGGAGAGCTGGCGGCCGGTCCGGGCGTCCCGGACGACGACCGGCCCGAACGGGTCACTCTGGGTGGCGAACGCCCGGCCGTCGGCCGCGAACGCGACGGCGGTGATCCGCGAGCCCGCCCCGCCGAGGGTGTGGGAGACGACCCCGGTGGCCGCGTCCCGGACGACGACCCGGTCGGGCTCGCCGGTCGCGACGGACCGGCCGTCCGGGCTGACGGCCACCGCCCGGAGGGAATCTGCCCCCGAGTGGGGGGTCGGGTGGCCCCCCCACTTCGGGATCGGCCAGACGTGGGCCTCGGCCGTCGGGGCGAGCGGCCACACCTCGACCGACCGCCACCCGGCCGCCGCCAGCCACCGCCCGTCCGGGCTGAACTCCAGCTCCCCGCCGTCGCCCGCCACGGGCAGTGCCGCGACCCGGCGGCCGGTGAGGACCTCCCACACGTTGACCGCGGGGGTGTAGGGGCCGGCGTGCCCCTGGCGGGTGTCCACCACCCCGGCGATCAGCAGGCCGTCCGGGCTCTGAACGAGCGGGCGTCCGGTCTGAGGGAGCTCGGCCAGTTCCGCACCGGTCGCGGGGTCGCACAGGGCCAGCCGCGAGTGCCAGCGCAGCGGCTTGATCACCCGGCACCCGCCCGGGCCGACCGGGATCGGGCGCTGGTCCCCGTGCGCCGGCACCCGGCCCCCGCCGGCCGTCGGCGGGCCGACGGGCGGGTGGCCCCAGGGCGGCCGCCAGTCGGCCTCCGGACCCTCGGGCGCGCCGGTCCGCAGGTGGTAGACCGTCCGGGCCGCCCCGCGCCCGACGACCGCCCACCCGCCCCCGAGCCACCCGACCGTGACCTTGGCCTCGCCGACCCCCGCCCGGGGGTCGCCGGGCACCGGGAGGAGCCGGGAGCGGCGCTGGCAGAGCCGCTCGACGTAGTCCCACTCCCACCCCCGGTCGCCGACCGGGAGGGCGGCCAGCGCCTCGCGGGCCGCCGGGGTGTCGCCCTCGGTCCAGTGCGCCAGGGCCCGGTCGACCCCCCGGCCGTACGCGGCCATCTCCCTCACCCGGCGGGCCTCCTCCCGGCCGGTCGAGGCCTGGGGCCAGAAGCGTGCGGCCAGTACGCCCAGGGCGGCCAGCGCGACGAGCACCGCGACCACGCCCGGCCGCCGCCGGGCCCACCGGGCGAGCCGGCGGACCCGGCCGGCCGGCCGGGCCGCGACCGGCCGCCCGGCCAGCCACCGGCCGAGGTCCTCGGCGAGGTCCGCACACGAGGCGTACCGGCCGATGGGGTCCGGGTCCAGGCACCGCCGGCAGACGGCGTCCAGGTCCCGGGGCACGGCCCGGTTGACCGCCCGCGGCCCGGGCGGGGCCGCGGCGGGGGACGCGGCGGGGGGCGGGGCGCCGGTCAGGAGGTGGTAGAGCAGGGCCCCGACCGCGTGCTGGTCTCCCGCCTGCGACGCGGGCGGGCCCGGCCGGGCCGCCCCGAGGCCGGCCAGAAGGGGCTCCCCGTCGGGGCCCAGCCAGACGTCGGTCGCCTGCACGGGGCCGAGGGCGATTCCCCGGCCGTGGGCGTGGGCCAGGGCGGCGGCCAGCCCGCGGGCCACCTCCGCCGCCCGGCGTGGGGGGAGGCGGCCGTCCCCGCTGGCCGCCAGGGCCAGGTCCAGGCGGGTGCCGTCCGGCAGCGCGGCGACGGCGAAGGGCCGGTCGCCGTCCCGGCCGACGTCGGACACGGGGACGAGGTTCGGGTGCCGCAGCCCGGCCGCCGCCCGGGCCGCGGCCGTGAACCGGTCGGCGTCGGCGGAGTCGGGGTGGGCCAGGGTCAGCAGGACGTCGCGGCCGAGGGCCGGGTCGTACGCCCGGTACACGCCCCCGCCGACATGCTCTCGCAGCGCGTACCGCCCGACGGCCGACTGGGGCGGAGTGGAGGTGCCACCGACCTCGGGGCGGGCTGACGGGGTGGAGTCCGGCATTCTGTTTACCGTCCGGATCCGGGGCTGGAAAGGTTATGGCGGCGCCGGGCTCGCGACCACCGACTCGCGACTCCCCGGGCTCCGGGGCCTTCGGGCGGGGCCGGGCGCTCCCGGCCGGTTTGTTCAGGACATCGCACCGCCCCGGCCGCGACGTGCGTCGCGGCCGGGGGATCGGGTGTCGCGGTCAGCGGGGGCGGTACGGGGCGGGGGCGGCCGGCCGGGCCGGGGGCGGGCCCGCGGGCCGGGCCGGCGGCCGGCCGACCGCCGGGTTCGCCGCGTACCCCACCCGGTGGTCGTGGAGGCCGCCCAGCCCGTTCGGCGTCACGGTCCGGACGTCCCCGTTCCACCGCCCGGTGGCCGGGTTGTACCACTCGACCCCGGTCGGCCGGCCGACCGGGTTGCCTGCGGCGTCGTCGACCGGCCGCAGGGTGCCGTTGAACCGGGCCGCCTCCCGGCCCGGGTCGAAGTAGCTCGAGTTGAGCTGGGTGTTGGTGGTGTCGAGGCCGCCGGTCCACGGGTTCACCCCGATCGGGGCCGCGGGGGTCACGTACACCGGGGTCGACGGCGGGGGGAAGCCGGCCGGCGGGTACGCTGGCACCGGCACCGGGTACGGCGGGTACTGGGCAGCGGCCGACCCCGAAAGTCCGAGTACCCCGACCAAGCTGGTCAGTAGCTTCAGGCGGAACATCGCATACCTCCGGGTTCGCTGGGGGTTCGGGGCCGGTGGGTGACCCCCGCCGCCAGCCCCTTCCGACAAGTGAGTCGGGAGCCGCCGCCCGGACCGGACGCCGCCGGTGCGATTTTTCTCCAACGCGACCGGGAATCCCTGGAAAGGACGTGTGAACAGTGTCGAACCGAGGGGGGTGTTCGGGCGGCAACTCGCGGCCCGGGGGGTACAGTCGCCCATTCCGGGCTCGGATCGTACTTTTGCGGTGACACGAAGTGGTGTGAGTTTGAAGTGACCGCCCACGACCGGCCCAGCTCTCCAACGGAGAGCAGGGATCGTGTTCGGTTTCAAGCGGGTGCGTTTTCGTTTCATCCTACCGCGTCGCATTGCCACTCGAGTATAAGTGAGTGCGGGGAGGTGGAACATGATCCCGAGGGGTTGGCGTCGTGACCTGTTGTCCGCGGTGGTCGGGGGCATGGTCACCGCGGGGGCGCTGGTGCCCGCCGGCTGGATTCGACTGTCCAGGGCGGAGGCGGAGGCGGAGTACGCCCGCGCCGAGTTGGCGGCGGCCAAAGCGGAAGCCGCCGCCTGGCAGGAATTGAAGTAGGGTCCTCGCATCTCCTCACGCTGGTGGTCTGGAACCAGCACTTCTCGGGGGTGGCGGGCGAGCTGGCGGTACTCGTGCAACGCGCCTCGCCCGCGAGCGGGTCTGGCCCTGCCTCGTCCGGTGCCGCGAGCTCGACCGGCCGCCCCCGACCTCGGCGACGCCTGCCGGGCGGGGCTGGGCCCAGACACCCTCCGCGCGGCGTGCGCCGCCCGGTCGCTCCCGTCCGTGGACCTTGGGTCGCCATCCGTCGCGGGCAGCAGGCTGGTCAACGGGTTCCCGCCGGGGCGGCCCCCGTACCACGCGTGGGAGGCCGCCCTGCCGGCGTACGAGACCCGCGACGGCGCCGGCCACGTCCACAAGTCGCACGTCCTCGGCGGCTACTCCGTCCCGGCGGTCAGCGCCGCGAGGACGGTCTGGGCGTACAGGCGGTGCCCGAAGTCGTTCGGGTGGTTCAGCCCGTTGCCGGTCAGGTCCAGGTCGTGCTTGTGCCCCAGCAGCAGCTCCCACGCGGCGGTCACGTCCGCGAGCGCGACGCCCGCGCCGGCCAGCCGCCGCAACTCGTCGCGGTAGCGGGGGAACATGTCGCGCGGGGTCGCTGTCCACGCGCCGTTCCCCAGCATCGGCGCGACCAGGATCACCTCGACCGCCTTGTCGTGGGCCTTGATGCGGTCCAGGATCGCGCGCGTCTGGTCGCCGAACCACTTCGGGTCGCGGCGCCCCACGTCGTTCATCCCGTAGGCGACGATCACGAGGTGCGGCTTCTCGGCCAACAGTTTGTCGACGTCCTGCACCCCGTTGGCGACGCTCCACCCGGCGACCGCGCGGTTCTTGAGCGCGACGCGGCAGTCGAACGTCGCCTGCAGCTGCGCCGCCACGAGGTCCGGGTAGCCGGGCTGGTTCGGGGCGGCCTTCGCGAGCGCCGAGGCATCGAGTCCGGTCGAGATGCTGTCCCCGCTGACGCCGAGGGTGAACGCCTCGCCGGCCGTCAGCCGGGCCCGCGTCCGCGGCAGCGAGCCGACGACCCCCGCGGGTGCGATCTTGTCGTCGCGGCGGCGGTAGGTGACCTCCACGTCGCGGTCGTGGAACCAGCGGCCGGGGCGGTGGACGAGGGCCTGGTCCGGGTGGCCGACGCGGGCCGCGTAGCTCTGCGGCGACCCCTTCGGGACGAACACGCTCGCCAGCTGGATCGGCGGGACGGGGCCGGTCGCCGTGAAGGCGAGCGTCAGCCCGTCCTTCGAGAGGGTGAAGGAATCCCGGTCGAAGCGGTGGCGGCGGTCGGCGCTGACCACCTCCAGCACCTCGGCCGCGGGGAACGCGAGCCGGGCCGTGGGCGGGCCTGCGTCCGTCGCCGTGAGCAGCACGCTGCTCTCGCGGTGGACGACCGGCGCGGCCCACGCGGGCGTCAGCAGCCGCAGGTCCGCGAGCGTCTCCTCGATGCGCCGCGGGGCAGTGAGGTGCTTCGCCAACACCGCCGCCCACATCACGGCCGCCTTCGCCTGGCCCGCCGCGCTGAAGTGGCGCCGCGAGCCGGCTCCGCCGCGGTTGTCGCCCTTCAGTGTGTCCGTGTCCGGGCCGGGCTGGAAGCCGGGGCGGGCGGCGAGTTCGTCGACCGCCGCGCGGATGCGGCCCTCGCCGGCGGGGTCGGTGTAGACGGTCGGGTGGTGGGTCGATTTGGCGAGCAGCCACGGCGGCTGGGTGCCCCACGCGGTCGCCGCCGCGTGCCGGATCGCGCGCACGTTGGCGACGTACGTCTCGGTCGAGGTCCTGGCGATCACGTCGGATTCGCCCTGCTGCCACAGGACCGCGCGGAAGCCGCCCAGCTCCGTGCCGGCGGCCACCAGCCGCTTGTGAAGCGCGCCCCCCGGCATCCACTGCGAGGTGGCGGTCGCGCCGACGGCAACGTTGGTGAACCCGACCGGGACGTGGAACTCCTTCACGAGCGCGTCGCCGACCGGCGGCCAGATCGAGCCGTCCGTGCTGCCGTCCGGGACCGGCTGCGGGTCGTTCGCCACGCCCCACGCCCCCGCCTCGGAGTCGAAGGCGGCGACGCGCTTCGCCGGGTCGGCGACGGCGAGCTTCGCGTCGTTGCAATTGGTGGCGTAGGACTGGCCGGCGACCACGAACACCTCGCCGACCCCGACCGGCTCGACGGCGCCCGCGTGCGTCACGCCGTCGCCCTGCCGGCAGCGGAGTTCGAGCCGGTACCACCCGCCGGCCGGCACGCGGGCCGTGACCGCCGGCCCCGCCATCCCGGGCCGTGCGTCGAGTTTCGTCCACCCGACCTCGCCGCCGGTCATCCCGGCGAGCCGCACCACGCGGTACTCCCACTGGCCGCGGTCCGGGGCGCCGGCGCAGCGGACGGGCACGTCGGCGAAGCCGAACGCGGGGTGGCCGGGCTGCCCCTTCGCGGCGGCCGGGTCCAACCCGGTGCGCTGGACCACCTGGTGGGGCTTCGGCGACACCACGAGCAGCGCCGCGGGGTCGGCCGCCGCGAGCGGCGGCGCGACCGCGAGGATCAGGAGACACGCGACGGGGTGAACGGCACGCGGCAGGAGAGGTCGCATGGTGATCCGGTTCTGGGGGCGGCGTGGGTGAAGCAGTGGCGGGTGCGGTCCAGGGCGACCAGCCGTGACTGGTCGAAGTGCCCGCCCAGCAGGGTCAACGCCCCGGCGGTCAGCGTCCGGCGGCGGGTCCAGCCGTCGCCGGTCCGCCGCGGGCTCCCGAGCACGGTGATCGTACCCATTCGACGGCTCCGTTCGGGACGCGTGCCGGCGACTCAGGCGAGCAGGTCGCGCACGACCTCGGCCCGGGTGACGGCGTAGTCCGTGAGCGTGTCGTCGCGGCCCTCGTGCGGGAACGTCAGGCGCGTGTGGTCGAGGCCGAGGGCGTGGAGCAGCGTCGCGTGGAGCGACGGGACGCGCACCACCTTCTCGACCGACCGGTAGCCGAAGTCGTCCGTCGCGCCGTGGACGTACCCGCGCTTGAACCCGCCGCCCGCGAGCCACAGCGTGAACGCGTGCCGGTTGTGGTCGCGGCCGTCCGTCCCCTGCGAGATCGGCAGCCGCCCGAACTCGCCCGCCCACATCACGATCGTGTTGTCGAGCAGCCCGCGGCGCTTCAGGTCCGTCACGAGGCCGGCACTCGGCCGGTCGGTCATGGCGCAGAGGTTCCGCAGGTTCTCGGCGTTGCGGCTGTGCGTGTCCCACGGCTGGCCGCTCAGGAACAGCTGCACGAAGCGCACCCCGCGCTCGACCAGCCGGCGGGCCAGCAGGCAGCGCCGCCCGTACTCCGCCGACTTCGGGTCGTCGATGCCGTACAGCCGCTTCGTCTCCTCCGTCTCGCGCGACAGGTCGAGCACGTCGGGCACCGCCGTCTGCATCGCCGCGGCGAGCTCGAAGTGCCCGAGCCGCGCCTCCAGCTCGGCGTTCCCGGCGTGGCGGCGGAGGTGCGCCGCGTTCAGCTCGCGGAGCAGGTCGAGCTGGCGGCGGCGGGCCGCGGCCGGCACGTCGGCGGGGGTGGCGAGGTGCGCCACCGGCGTCCCCGCGGCGCGGAACGGCGTCCCCTGGTAGACCGCCGGCAGGAACCCGCTCGACCAGTTGTTCGGGCCGTCCACCGGCAGCCCGCCCGGGTCGCCGAGCACGACGTAGGCGGGGAGCTCCTTCCGCTCCGTGCCGAGCCCGTACAGCACCCACGACCCCCACGCCGGCCGGCCGGCGAACACCTTCCCCGAGTGGATCACCCGCAGCGCCGCTTCGTGGTCCACCGAGTCGGTCGCCATCGAGCGCACGAGCGTGATGTCGTCGACGATGCCGGCGGTGTGCGGGAGCAGCTCCGACAGCTCGACGCCGACGTTGCCGCGCCGCTCGAACCGGAACGGCGACGCGAGCAGCTTCCCCTGCTGCGTGTGGAAGTGGACTTCGAGCTTCTCCGGGTGCGGCTGCCCGTTGCGGCGGGTGAGTTCCGGCTTCGGGTCGAACAGGTCCATCTGGCTCGGCCCGCCGTGCTGGAACAGGCAGATGACGGCCTTCGCCTTCGCGGCGTGGTGCGGCCGCTTCGGCGCCAGCGGGTCGGCGGCCGGCCGCGGCGCGTCGGCCCGCGCCTCGGCCGCGAGGTGCGCCAGCGCGAGCGGCCCGAGCCCGCCGGCGTAGCGGCCGAGGAACGCCCGGCGGTTCACGGCGAAATCGGGTCGCGCCACGGCGGGCCTCACTCGACGTAGAGGAACGTGTTGCCGGCGAGGAGCATTTGGCCCAGGTCCGCCCAGGCGCGGGCGGCGGCGTCCGGCTGCCCGGCGTAGGCCTCGCGCTGCTTCGTGAGGAAGCCCTCGCAGGCGGCGCGCTCGTCCGGACCGGGCGGGCGGGCGGCGGTGAGGCGGAAGGCGAGCGCGAGCCGCGCCGCGTCGTCGCCGGCCTCGCGGGTCAGCCGCGCGGCGAACGACTTCCCCCGCGCGCGGACGAACTCCGAGTTCAGCAGTGCCAGCGACTGGAGCGGCACCGTCGAGGGCGTCCGCTTCCCGCACGTCGTCGTGATCGCCGGCGCGTCGAACAGCTGGAGGAACGTGACGACCTGCGTCCGCCGCTGCTGGAGGTAGAGCGACCGCCGGAGCGCGCCGGTCGTCTTCTCCGCGACCTCGACCGTCCCCTCGGGCGTGCGCCGGCTCGGCACGTAGGGGCCGCCGGCCGTCGCGTCGAGCTCGCCGGACACGTGCAGCATGGCGTCACGAACCGCCTCGGCGTCGAGCCGGCGGAGCGGGAAGCGCGCCAGCAGCCGGTTGTCGGGGTCGATCGCGTCGATCCCGGCCCGCGGCGCGCTGCTCTGCCGGTAGACGGCCGAGGTCAGGATCAGCCGGTGCAGCGCCTTCACGCGCCAGCCGGAGGCGACGAACTCGGCGGCGAGGTGGTCGAGCAGCTCGGGGTGCGACGCCTTCGCGCCGGACGCGCCGAGGTTGTCCGGCGTGGCGACGAGGCCGGTGCCGAAGTGGTGCTGCCAGACGCGGTTCACCATCACCCGCGCGAACAGCGGGTTCTCCGGCGACGTGAGCCACTTGGCGAACGCGGTGCGCCGGCCGGTCGAGACGCGGCCGGCGGAGCGGTCGATCGTGAACCGGTTCCCCGGGGTGGCGAGCGCCGCCGGCACGCCGGGCGGCGCCTCGTCGTCGGGCAGGTGGTGCTGCCCGCGCTTGAGCAGGTGGTGCGGCGCCGGGTTCGGGTCGGTCTCGACGAACGCGGCGAGCGTGTCGGCCGGCGGCGGGCGGTCCTTCTCGCGGTCCGCGACGGTCTGCTTCACCTGGTCGCGCAGCGCGGCATACTCGCGGAACCGCTTCGCCAGCGCGTCGTCGCTCACGTCGGCCGCCTTGCCGTGCTCCTTCAGCAGCGCCTGCTGCGCCGGCGTCCGCTTGTCCTTCGCGGCCTTCACGGCGGCGATGATCTCGGTCCGCTTCGCCGCGGGCACGTCCTTGAGCCGCTCGTCGAGGAACTGCTCGCGGAGCGGGTCGGCGAATGCCGCGAGGCCGTCGCGGGCCGCCTTCACCTGCCGGTCGATGAGCTGGTTGCGGCGCGCCCGCGCGTCGAGGTCCGCCTTCAAGCCGACCGCCACGACGCGCTCGTTCGGCTTCGCCCAGCGCTCGGGGTTGTACACCGGGAACAGGAGCGCCTGGAGGCCGTAGTACTCGGCCTGCGTGATCGGCTCGAACTTGTGGTCGTGGCAGCGGGCGCACTGGACGGTGAGGCCGAGCAGGCAGTTCACGAGGTTCTGCACGTTCCCTTCGAGCACGGTGAACCGGTCGGTGCGGACCTCGTCCGGGTTGCCGTCGCTCTCGCCGGTGCCGTCCGGGGCGTTGCGGAGGAAGTGCGTCGCGGTCAGCGGCTCGACCATCATCGGCGTCACGTCGCCGCCCGGAACGTAGCCGACGAGTTCGTCGCCGGCGAGCTGCTCGCGGACGAACACGTCGTAGGGCTTGTCGGCGTTGAACGCGCGCACCACGTAGTCGCGGTAGCGCCACGCCAGCGGGCGGTCGCTGTCCGCGTTGAAGTAGCCGTTGCTCTCGGCGTACCCGGCGGCGTCGAGCCAGTACTTGCCCCATCGCTCGCCGTAGGCCGGTGACGCGAGGAAGCGGTCCACCATCTTCTCGTAGGCGGTCGGCGAGGGGTCCGCGACGAAGGCGTCGATCTCGGCGACGGTCGGCGGCAGGCCGGTCAGGTCGAAGGCGACGCGGCGGACGAGCGTGGGGCGGTCGGCCTCGGGGCTCAGCGTGAGTTGTTTGGCTTCGAGCGCGGCGAGGACGAAGCGGTCGATCGCGGTGCGGGCCGCGCCGCGCACGTCGGGCGCCTTCGGCCGCGCGACCGGGCGGAACGCGCGGTGTGCCTCGGGGCCGGGCGGCTCGTCGGCCGCGACCGACCGGACCAGCGCGGCCGCGGCGACGAAGCACAGGACGACTCGCGTGGCGCGGACCATGAACCCCACCTCGGCCGACTCGGCGTGTGCCACTACTGTAACCCGACCCGCACGCTCCCGCCACGCGGTCACCGGAAACCCGCCATGAAGGTCACGCGGCTGGACGTGTTCGTGATCGGCGACGGGCCGGACGTCGACCCGGACAAGGGCGGCGTCGAGCCGCTGGCGTGCGTCCGCGTCCACACCGACGGCGGGCTGTCCGGCCTGTCGGAAGTGTTCCGCGTGCCGCCGGGCGTGGTGCGCGCCACCGTCGGCGGGCCGGACACGCACTTCGGCCGGCTCCTCGTCGGCCAGGAACTCACGCACCCCGAGCGCCTGTGGCAGCGGATGTGGGACGCGATCCTCCACACGAACCGCCGCGGCTGGCAGGTCGTCATCCTCGGTGCGCTCGACGTGGCGCTGTGGGACGTCTACGGCCGGATGCTCGGCCGCCCGGTGTGGGAGCTGCTCGGCGGGGTTCAGCGCGGGCCGTTCCAGACGCCGGCCGGGGCCGACCTCGTCGTCACGCCGTACTGCACCCTCGTGTCCGACGTGTGGGGCGGCGAGCCGATGTTCGCGCAGCAGGTCGGGCGCGCGGAGACGCTGGCGGCGCTCGGCTACCGGGCGTTCAAGGTCGAGCCGATGATGTCGTCGCCGGCCGACGTGGTGGAACTCGCTCGGCGCTTCCGCAAGGCGCTCGGCGCCGGGCCGACGCTCATGGTCGACGTCGGCTACCTGTTCCACGACGTGCCGACCGCCGCCCGCGTGTGCCGCGAGCTCGAAGCGTTCGACGTGTTCTTCTTCGAGACGCCGTTCCCCGTGGACTCGCCGGCGCCCTACGCCGAGCTCGCGGCCCGCACGGCGATCCCGCTGGCGGCGGGCGAGCACGGCGTGACGCGGTGGGAGTTCCTCGACATGATGGACCGCGGTCGCGTGTCGGTGGTGCAGCCGTACATGACGACCTGCGGCGGGCTGACGGAGGCGAAGCGAATCGTGGAGCTGGCCCGCGCCCGCGGCGCGCTCGTCTGCCCGGGGAACTGGTCCACGCAAATCCTCGGCGCTGCCACGCTCCACCTGGCGGCGTTCTCGCCGGTCACGCCGTTCGTCGAGTTCGCGCCGGCCGAGGTGTACGAGTCGCCGCTCCGCCGCGAGCTCCAGGGCGCCGGGTTTCCGGCGAAGAACGGCACGATCGCGCTCCCCGGCCGCCCCGGGATCGGCTACGATCTGCCGGCCGAGATCGTGTCGCGCTTCGCGACGCCGTGACCGGCCCCACCGGGTGCGCCCATGTCCGAACGGCCGACGCGCGTCCGCTGGCGGGTCGTGGCGCTGCTGACGGGTCTCGTATTCCTCGCGCACTTCAACCGGGTCGGCATTTCGGTCGCGGCGAACGCGCACTTCATCGGGCCGGGCCGGCTCTCGGCCGAGCAGATGGGGCTGGTGTACTCGGCGTTCCTGCTCGTCTACACGCTTCTGATGCTCCCCGGCGGCTACCTCCTCGACCGCGTCGGCCCGCGCCGGGCGATGACCGCGATGGCCGTCGGGCTCGGCTTCTGGGCGGCGCTCACCGGGGTGCTCGGCTGGACCGGGCTTGGTATCGCGGCGATGTTCGTGCCGCTGCTGCTCATCCGCGGGCTGGCCGGGGCGACGAGCGTGCCGCTCCACCCGGGGGCGGCGCGGGCGGTGTCGCTGTGGGTGCCGCCCGGCGAGCGCTCGACCGCGAACGGCACCGTCACCGCCGGCGCGCTCGTCGGCATCGCGCTGACGTACCCCGTCTTTGGATGGCTCATGGACGCGGTCGGCTGGCCGGCGGCGTTCGTCGTCTGCGGCGCGGCACTGGCACTGCTCGGCGTCGGCTGGTACGCCCTCGCCGCGGACAGCCCGGCGGAGCACGCCCGGACGAACGCCGCGGAGCGGGAGTTGGTGGCCGACAACCCACCGCCGCGCGCCACTGCGACGTTTGCGGAGGTCGCCGCGCTGCTCCGCGACCGGAGTCTGGTGCTGCTCACGCTCAGCTACGGCGCGCTCGGCTACATGCAGTACCTGTTCTTCTACTGGATCGAGTTCTACTTCGGGAAGGTGCTGAAGCTCCCCGACTCGGAGAGCCGGCGGGCGGCGTTCGTGGTGATGATGGCGTCGGCCGCGGGCATGGCGCTGGGCGGCCGGGCGTCGGACCGGCTCGGCCGTGTGCTCGGGTCGCGCGCCGGGAACCGGGTCGTGGCCGTGACCGGCATGAGCCTCAGCGCCGCGTTCAGCCTGTGCGGCGTCGCCGCGACCGACCCGGACGCGGTGGTGGCGTGGTTCGCGCTCGGGCTCGGGGCGCTGGGGCTGTGCGAGGGCATCTTCTGGACGACCGCCCCGGCGCTGGCGCCGCGGAACGGCGGGCTGGCCTGCGCCCTGGTGAACACCGGCGGGAACGGCGTCGGCCTACTCGCCCCGGTCGTCACCCCGCTGCTCGGGGAGGCCTACGGGTGGACGACGGCGGTGGCGGTGGGGTGCGCCGTGTGCTTCGCCGGCGGGCTCCTCTGGCTCGGCGTGACCGACCGCCACCGCGGCGACGACGTGCGGGCGTAGCGGGGCCGGCACCCGAACCCGACCAGAGCACCGCCCACGAGGCAGACGGCGACCTCCTTGACCGATAGCCGCCGCATCCGCGTCTGCCCTCCGCGCCGAACAAACCGCTCAGCAGCGGCGGGGGCCGCGTGAGCTACAAACCCGGGAAATCCTACATGCCCCCGCCGTCTGCCGCTGCGCCGGGTTCGGCGTCCGGGCTGCCGGCGTGGTGGCGAACGATAAACTTCGCGAGGAGATCTGTCTCCACCCCGTCGCCCCGGAGCCCCGCCAGCATGCCGGCCTGGTCCGCCGGCGACCGGTTCTGGCCAAGCTTGAACTTGCCCTCGACCGGGGTGATCGGCATCTCGAACCCGACGACCCTGGCCAGCAGGCCCCGGCGGAAATCCTCGGGCAGTTCGCTTGGCCACGGGCCGGGGCGGCCGGCCTCGTACTTCCGCACGGTCAGGTCCACCACCTCGCGGGTCCGGTCGGGCGGCAGCAGTCGCGGCGTGCCGTAGGCATGGACGGCGGTGTAGTTCCACGTCGGGACCGCCGGCGCGGCGGCGTACCAGGATGGCGACACGTAGGCGTGCGGGCCGGTGAAGATGGCCAGCGCCTCGGCCCCGCCGAACGCCTCCCACTGCGGGTTGCCCCGTGCGAGGTGGCCCAGCAACACGCCCCCGTCCCGATCCGACAGCAGCGGCACATGGGTGGCAAACGGCTCCCCGCCACAGGCGCTCACCAGAGTGGCGAAGCCATACCGCTCCATGAATGCGTACAGCGTCTCTCGGTCCTCGACGCGGAACGGTGGGAGATGAACACGCTACCAAAACCCTCCGCTACCGCCACCGAACATCAAGATCAGCAGCCGCCGGGGATCATACCACGAATGGGCGACGCGCGCGTGCCATGAAGCGCCCGTGTGACGCCGGCCTGCTCCAGCGCGGGGGTCGGCGACCGGGCTACCCCGGGGCGCAGACGCCGACGATCGCGCCGACCGCGATGCCGATCGTCAGGACGAGCGGGAACAGTGCGGGCCAGCCGTCCACCGTGTGCTACCCGACGGGAACCGGTACTGCCACTCTTCCTCCGCCGGCCGGGTCAGCGTCCCTGCTTCCGGGCGAACGCCTCCACGTCCGCGGCGGCCTTGGTGGGCGCCCACGGCCGCCCGAGGAAGCCGAGGTCGCGGAACCAGTCGACGTAGCGGTCGGTCCAGGTGCCGAACGGGATGCCCCCGCGGGCGGTCAGCCCGCCCCCGTGGCCGCCGTTCCCGTAGACGTGCATCTCCAGGTTCGGCACCCCGGCCTTGAGCATGGCGGCGAAGTAGTCGGTCGCCCACAGGGCGTGAACCTTGTCCCCGGACCCCGCGGTGGCGATGAAGCTCGGCGGCACGTCGCGCGGGATCTTCGTCGCCGGGTCGCGGGTGAACGGCGTGGGGCCGGGATAGATCACGCCAACGAAGTCGGGCCGCGCCGACACCTTCGCCAGCGCGTCGACGGGACCGCCGTTGTCGCGCGCGAACTCGTCGTAGAAGAGGGCGGCCGGGGCGGCGAGTTCGGCCCCGGCGGAGAACCCCATGATCCCGATCCGCGCCGGGTCCAGCTTCCACTCCGCCGCGCGAGACCGGACCAGGCGGATGGCCTGGAAGGCGTCGTTCACGGCGTCGGTCTTGGGGTCGTAGCCGTCGACCCGCAGGCGGTTCCGCAGGACGATGGTCGAGACGCCGTGCTTCTTGAAGAAGGGCGCGAAGTCGCCCCCCTCCGGCCCGACCCACAGGATCTGGTGGCCGCCGCCGGGCGCGACGATCACCGCCGCGCCGGTGTTCTCCGGCGTGTCGCCGACCAGATGCACCTCGATCGACGGGTTGTGAATGTTGATGACGCTCTTCGTCTTGTCCGCCTTCTCCTTGAGCGTCGTGTTGTAGCGCTCGGCTTCGTGCATCCGCTCCCGCTTCAGGCGCGGCGAGTCCGCGGGGTAGAGCGACAGCACCACGCCGCCGGGCAGGATAGGCTCCGGGACGAAGGGCTTGGCCGGGGCGTCGGGCTGCGCCTGCGCGGTGAGGCACCAGGCCGACAGCAGGAGCAGCAGACCGACGTGGCGCGTCATAGTTCGTCCTTCCCGTGGCTGGCGGATTGCGAAGTCGCTCAGGCCGAGGAATCCGGACCGGCACGTCGGCATCTGCCGAGAACGGGGTGCCGTCGGGCAGAGTCTTGTAGTCACTCGGGGGCATGATACGCCGAGCACGGACGTCATCCAGCTGGCTCCGTCTGCCGGCTCGAACACGGCGACCACCTCCGCAGAACCTCCGCGGCCGTGCCAGTGGGCAGACGTCTGAATCCCCTCGTCTCACGTCAGCCACCCGTCACCTCCGGTCGTGTCGGGCGAACCAATCGAGGACCCGTCGAAGCAGGTCCGCCCGGTGCCGCGGCTGGCGGATCCCGTGCCCCTCGTCCGGGTACGTCACCAACTCCGCCGGCACCCCGCGGCTCTTCAAGGCCCGGTAGTACGCCTGGCCCAGCGGGTACGGCACCCGCCGGTCGTCCCGGGCGTGCAGGACTAGGGTCGGCGTCCTCACCCGGTCGACGTAGGTCAGCGGGCTGTGCTTGCGCATCTTCTCCGGCACCTCCCACGGCCGCCCGCCGAACTCCCACTCGGTCCAGCTCTGGATGTCGCTCAGCGACCACATCATCGTCAGGTCCGTGACGGCGTTCTGGGCCACGGCGGCGCGGAAGCGGTCCGTCTGGCCGAC
>DASPHQ010001079.1:0-4170 GCA_035629595.1 Urbifossiella sp.
GGGGCCATCTTCTGGGTGGTCGGGCTGGCGCTGGTCGCCTCGTGGGTCGTCGCGGTGGTGTTCACGCCGTACCTCGGGGTCAAACTCCTCCCGAACTTCAAGCCGCACGCCGACGGGCACGCCCACGACCCGTACCAGACCCGGTTCTACCGGGCGCTGCGCCGGGCGATTACCGCCTGCGTCCGCCGGCCGTGGGCGGTGACGGCGGTGACCCTCGCGCTGTTCGCCGCGGCCGTCGGCGGGTTCGGGCTGGTGAAGAAGCAGTTCTTCCCGCAGTCGGCGCGGCCCGAGCTGCTCGTGGACCTGCAGCTGCCCGAGGGGTCGTCGTTCCGGGCGACCGAAGCCGAGGTGGCGAAGCTCGAAGCGCTCCTCAAGGACGACCCGGACGTGCGCTGGGTCTCGGCGTACACCGGGGCCGGGTCGCCGCGGTTCTACCTGTCGCTCAACCCCGACCTGCCGGACCCGAGCTTCGCCAAGGTGGTGATCGTGACGCGCGACACCGAGGCGCGGGAGCGGGTGGTGGCGAAGCTGCGCGGCGCGTTCGCCGGCGGGGCGGAGTTCCCGAACGCCCGCGGCCGGGTGTCGCGACTGGACCTGGGGCCGCCGGTCGGATTCCCGGTGCAGTTCCGGGTGGTCGGTCCCGACCCGGCCGTCGCCCGCCGGGTCGCCGAGGACATTCGCGACGTGGTCCGCCGGCACCCGCACACCCGCGACACGGAGATCGACTGGGGCGAGACCGTCCGCTCGGTGCGGCTGAAGGTGGACCAGGACCGGGCGCGGGCGCTCGGGCTGACCCCGCAGGACGTGTCCGAGACGCTGCAGTCGTTGCTCTCCGGCATGACGGTGACGCAGTACCGCGAGGGGACCGAGCTGATCGATGTGGTCGCCCGGGCCGTGCCGGCCGAGCGGCTCGACCTCGGCAGCCTGCCGGACGTGAACCTCCCTTCGCGCTCCGGGACTCCGGTCCCGCTGGCCCAGGTGGCGACCGCGGTGGTCGACCAGGAGCCGCCGATCCTGCGGCGGTGGAACCGCGAGCCGACGGTCATCGTCCGGGCGGACGTGACCGACGGGGTGCAGCCGCCGGACGTGACGGCCGACCTGCTCCCGCAGCTCCAGCCGATCCGCGACCGCCTCCCCACCGGCTACCGGATCGAAACGGGCGGGTCGGCCGAGGAGAGTGGCAAGGGGAACGCGTCGCTGTTCGCGGTCCTGCCGGTGATGGTCCTGGCGATGCTCACCCTGCTGATGGTGCAGCTCCAGGACTTCCGCAAGGCGCTCCTGGTGTTCGCCATCTCGCCGCGGGTGCTGATCGGGGTGACCGCGGCCCTGCTGGCGTTCGACGCCCCGTTCGGGTTCGTCGCCCTGCTCGGGGTGCTGTCGCTGGTCGGGATGGACATGCGGAACTCGGTCATCCTGGTGGACCAGATCGACCACGAGCTGGCGGCCGGGGCGACCCCGTGGGACGCGGTCATCGGCGCGACGGTGCGGCGTGCCCGGCCGGTGGTGCTGACGTCGGCGGCGGCCATCCTGGCGATGATCCCGCTGACCCACAGCGTGTTCTGGGGGCCGATGGCGGTCGCCATCATGGGCGGGCTGGCGGTGGCGACCGTCCTGACCCTGGTGACCCTGCCGGCGCTCTACGTGATCCTGTTCCGCGTCAAGCCGCCGGCCGTGCCGGCCCGTGCGACCCGCCCCGCGGCGAGTAGCCCGCAGCCGGCCGCTCCAATCCAGCGATAGCCCCCGCCTATGGCCCGCCGTGGGGCGGGAGTGGTTAAAGCGTGGTCACGCCGGCTACAGTGTGTGTGAACCCGTCCCGCACTCCACACTCAGTGCGCCCGTTCTCGCCGAGCACGCGTATCCACCCGCGAGGTGGATTCGCACTCGTCCGAGTCGTGCGAGGCGGCTTCCAGTCACAACTTCCGGAGGGACCATGCCCAGAATCACGTACGTCGCCGGCGTCGCGGTGAGCTGTGCGGTGTTGTACGCCGCCACTCCCATGTTCGCCCAGCCGCCCGCCGCCCCGGCCGGCAGCCAGAACCCGCAACCCGCCCGGCCGGCTGCCGGCGGCGCCGGCGACCTCGCCAAGTGCCCGGTGCTGGGTGCCCAGGCCGGGGCCGAGAAGCCGATGCCGGCCGGGCCGGCGCCGGCCGGGGCCGCGTACCGGAACCCCAACTGGTGGCCGAACCAGTTGAACCTGGACGTGCTTCACCGGCACTCGCCCAAGGGGAACCCGCTCGGTGAGAACTTCGACTACGCCGCGGAGTTCAAGAAGCTCGACCTGGCCGCCGTGAAGGCCGACCTCCGGAAGCTGATGACGACCTCGCAGGAGTGGTGGCCGGCCGACTACGGCTCCTACGCCGGGCTGTTCATCCGGCTGGCCTGGCACAGCGCCGGCACGTACCGCGTCACCGACGGCCGCGGCGGCGCGGCGTCGGGCATCATCCGCCTCGCGCCCGTCGGCAGCTGGCCGGACAACGCGAACCTCGACAAGGCCCGGCGGCTCCTCTGGCCGATCAAGCAGAAGTACGGCCAGAAGATCTCGTGGGCCGACCTGATGATCCTCGCCGGCAACTGCGCCCTCGAGTCGGCGGGGCTCAAGACGTTCGGCTTCGCCGGCGGCCGCGTGGACACCTGGGAGCCCGACGCGGACGTCTACTGGGGGGCCGAAACCAAGTGGCTAGACGACCGCCGCCACACCGGCGACCGCAAGCTCGAGCAGCCGCTCGGCGCGACCCAGATGGGGCTGATCTACGTCAACCCGGAAGGCCCGAACGGCCGGCCCGACCCGCTCGCCGCCGCCCGGGACATCCGCACCACGTTCGGCCGCATGGCGATGAACGACGAGGAGACGGTCGCCCTCATCGCCGGCGGGCACACCCTCGGGAAGGCCCACGGGGCCGCCCACCCGGACAAGCACGTCGGCCCCGAGCCGGAGCGGGCCGGCCTCGAGGAGCAGGGACTCGGGTGGAAGAACTCGTTCGGCAAGGGGCGCGGCGCCGACACCATCACCAGCGGGCTCGAGGGCGCGTGGACGTCCACCCCGGCGAAGTGGTCCACCGGGTATTTTGACAACCTGTTCGGCTACGAGTGGAAGCTGATCAAGGGCCCCGGCGGCGCGTGGCAGTGGACCCCCACCGCCGACAAGGCGAAGGGGACCGTGCCCGACGCCCACGACCCCACCAAGTCGCACGCCCCGATGATGTTCACCACCGACCTCGCGCTCCGCACGGACCCGGCGTACGCCCGGATCTCGAAGCGGTTCCACGAGAACCCGAAGGAGTTCGACGCGGCGTTCGCGAAGGCGTGGTACAAGCTCACCCACCGCGACATGGGACCCGTCTCGCGGCTGCTCGGGCCGGAGGTCGCCCCGCCGCAGCTGTGGCAGGACCCCGTCCCGAAGGTCGATCACCCGCTGATCGACGACCGGGATATCGTCGCCCTCAAGGGGAAGCTCCTCGAGTCGGGGCTGTCCACCTCGCAGCTGGTCGCGACCGCCTGGGCGTCCGCGTCGACGTACCGCGGCACCGACAAGCGCGGCGGGGCCAACGGGGCGCGCATCCGCCTCGCCCCGCAGAAGGACTGGAAGGCGAACCAGCCGGACGAACTCGCGAAGGTGCTGCAGATCCTGGAGAAGGTGCAGACCGACTTCAACAAGACGCTGGCCGGCGGGAAGAAGGTGTCGCTCGCGGACGTGATCGTGCTCGGCGGCTGCGCGGCGGTCGAACAGGCGGCGAAGAAGGGCGGGCACGCGGTGGCGGTCCCGTTCTACCCGGGCCGCACGGACGCGACGCAGGAGCAGACCGATGTCGAGTCCTTCGCGGTGCTCGAGCCGACGTCGGACGCGTTCCGCAACCACTTCAGCCGGGAGCTGACGCGGCCGGCGGAAGCGCTGCTGGTCGACCGCGCGAACCTGCTGACGCTCACCGCCCCGGAGATGACCGTCCTCGTCGGCGGGCTGCGGGTGCTGAACGCCAACACCGGGGGGAGCCAGCTGGGAGTCTTCACCAAGCGGCCCGAGACCCTGACGAACGACTTCTTCGTGTCCCTGCTCGACATGAACACCGCGTGGAAGACGTCGGCGGTGTGCGAGCACTTTTTCGACGGGCGTGACCCCAGGACGGGGCGGGCCAAGTGGACCGCCAGTTCCGCCGACCTCGTGTACGGGTCGAA
>DASPHQ010001080.1:0-4772 GCA_035629595.1 Urbifossiella sp.
TTCTCGCGGCGGAAGATGGCGCAACAGCGGGCGTAGGCGTACTGCATGTAGCTCGCCGTGTTCCCCTCCGTCGCGGTCATCTTGTCCGCGTCGTACACGTAGTCGCTGGTGCGGTTGCCGCTCAGGTCGGCGTACTTCACCGCGCCGATGCCGACCACCTCGGCGATGTCGCGCTTCACGGTGTCGGTCAGCTCGGGCACGTCGTGGCCGAACTCCCGCCGCTCGGCGTAGCTCGCCTCGTACTTCGCCAGCGCCGCCGCCGCCGCCTCGTCGAGCAGCGACGACAGCTCGACCACGCCGCCGGCGCGCGTCTGGAACGGCTTCTTGTCCTTCCCCACGATCGACCCGAACTGCACGTGCTGGAACTCGACGCGGTCGTAGCCCCAGCGGCGGGCGTTGGCAAACAACGTCTTGAAGTGGAGCGCCTGCCGCGCGTCCACGACGTACAGCATCGCGTCCGGCTTCCAGGTGTCCATCCGGTGCTTGATCGTGGCGAGGTCGGTGGTGGTGTAGGTGAACGCCCCGTCGCGCTTGCGGATGATGGCGGGCGGCTCCTCCTTCTTCATCTCGTCGGGCGCCGGGATCACGCCCTTCGCGTTGGGGATGACCACCGCCCCCTGGCTCTCGCGCGCCAGCCCCTTCGCCAGCAGGTCGGCCACGACGCCGGGGAGCATCGGGTTGTAAAAACTCTCGCCGAGCGCGTGGTCGATGTGAACGTCGAGCCGGTCGTAGATCGGGCGGAGCATTTCGAGGCACGCCGGCATGAACATCTTCCACAGGGCGACGTTCTCCACGTCGCCGGCGTGCAGCTTCGCGGTTTCTTCCTGGCACGCCTTCTTCACCGGGTCGTCGGTCGGCCCCTCCTCGTCGTCGTCGCCGGCCTGCCGGAACATCTTGCGGACGGCGATGTACAGACGGGCCAGCTCGCGGACCGGATCGGCGGCGAAGGCGGCGGCGTCGCGGTGGTTCTTGTAGCCGTACAGGAGGATGCCGAACTGCGTGCCCCAGTCGCCGAGGTGGTTGTCGCCGACGACGGTGTGACCGAGTGCCCGCAGGATGCGCACCAGCGCGTCGCCGATGATCGTGCTGCGGAGGTGGCCGACGTGCAGCGGCTTCGCCACGTTCGGCCCGCTCAGGTCGATGACGTAGGTGTGCGGCGTCGCCGCAAGCGGTAAGCCCATGCGCGCGTCGGTAGCCAGCTCGCGCACGGCGCGGGCCAGGAAGGCGGAGGTGAACTTGACGTTGATGAAGCCGGGACCGGCGACGGTCGGCGGTTCGATGTCCGTGTCGGCGGGGAGCGCGGCGACGATCTCGCGGGCCACGTCCGGCGGCTTCTTCCCGGCGGCCTTGGCGAGCGCCATGGCGAAGTTGGCCTGGTAGTCGCCGTGCTCGGGGTTGCCGGCCGGCTTCACCGCGGCGAGGTAGTCCGGCACCTTCGCCGGGTCCGCCGCTGCGGCCGCCACCGCCGGCGCGAACCGGGTGCGGAGGTGGGTGAGGAGGTTCATCGGGCTATTGTACGGCCCGGTCGTGGGGCCGGTTTCCAACCGGCCGAACAATGGCCGGTTGGAAACCGGCCCCACGACCGGTCAGAGCAGCCCGCCGGCCTCGGCGAGGCGGTACGCGGCCGCGCCCCACACCGCCAGCAGTAGCAGACACGCGGTGCCCACCCACCCGGCCCGGCGGCCGCTGAACACGCCGTGGAACGGGAAGATCAGCCCGCGCACCAGCCCGGGGAACGACCCGCACACGCACCCGAGCACGCCCCACCACGCCGACAGCACGCCGCCCGCCACGAAGCCGACCGCGAACACGTCCTGCATCACCGGCGACCCGGGGAACGCCGCCAGCAGCCGGTCCAGCCGCGTCTGCACTTCCGGGAACTTCTCGCGCACCTGCCGGTCGGGCATCCGCACGTTCGTCGGCCGGCCCCACGACGACAGCACCATCGGCTTCCCGGCCGCCACCCACCGCTCGTAGTCGTCGACCTCGCTCGTCTCGGAGACGATCGCCACGCTGATCCCGATCGGCGCCGCGATGAAGGCAATCGCCAGCGACAGCGACACGATCACGACCGGCGGGTAGAGGAGCCACTTCCGCCCGCCGTCGAGCGTGACGCCCCGGTCGGTGGCGCACGCGATGCCGGCCCGGGAGAGAACGTAGCTGACGATCAGGAACAGCGGGAACAGCGGGAAGGCGATGATGCCGAAGGCGAACGTGCCGAACGACAGGTACGCCAGCCGCCAGTCCTCGGGTCCGCGCCAGATCGCGGCGCGGGCCGCACAGAAGCGCGACTTCAGGAACTGGCCGAGCGTCACGGCCGCGGCGCCGACGTGGGCCGTGACCGGGACGCGGCCGGGCGGCAGCCACTGCGTCGGCGGGCCGAGCCGCCGCAGCACGACCTCGAGCACCAGCAGCTCGACCGGCCGGGCGGCGCCGCGCAGCTCGTTCTCGACGTGCTCGCGGATGTCCGCTTCGATTTCGGCGGAGTTCACGTCGGGGACGCCGAGCAGCGCCCGGCGCACCTGCGCGAGGTACTCGTCGAGCCGGGCCTCGGCCGCGGCGGTCAGGCCCAGGGTGTGTTCGGCCGTCATCGCAGGTGCTCCGCTTGGGAAACCGCGTCGATCCCGTCGCGCACCGCCGCCCACGCCGCCCGCATCTTCGGGAGGAGCTGTCGGCCGCGGTCGGTAAGTTGGTAGTACTTGCGGGCCGGCCCCTCGGCCGACTCGACGAGCGTCGTCTCGACCAGCCCGTCCTTCTTGAACCGGCTGAGGATGGGGTAGATGGTCCCTTCGCCGGTCACCAGGCCGTCGACGACGGAGAGCGTCTTGGCGAGGTCGTAGCCGTACATCCGCCGGTGCCGGAGCACGGTCAGGACGCAGAGCTCGAGGAGCCCCTTGCGCATCTGCGTGGTCCAGTTGGCGAGGAAGTCGGCGTCCATGACGACACTATACGGCAATGCCAAGTAGCTGTCAATGGGGCGGAGCGAAATCGAGCGGGGTCGCGTCAGCGCCCCGTGCGTCTCCATTGCTCCAAGCGATGGGTTCGCACGGGGCGCTGACGCGACCCCGCTCGTGGTGCTTACCGCGCTACGACGACGTGACCGGCACCGGCAGCCGTACCGGCGTCGGCTTGCGCGGCCGCTTCCACCACGCCGCAATGCGCGTCAGGCGGTTCGTGAAGTCGTCCCACAGCGAGTAAGCCACCGGCGTCAGCAGCAGCGTCAGCAGCAGCGACAACAGCTGCCCGCCGAGGATCACCTTCGCCATGCTCGCCCGCGCGCCGGCCCCCGGCCCCTCGCCGGTGGCGATCGGGATCATCGCCGCCACGAGCATCACCGTCGTCATCAGGATCGGCCGCAGCCGGGCCTCGTTCGCCCGCAGGATCGCCTCGTCCCGCGGCATCCCCCGCCCCCGCAGCACGTTCGTGTAGTCCACCTGCAGGATGCCGTTCTTCTTCACGATGCCGAACAGCATGAACAGTCCGATCATCGCGTACACGTCCAGCGGCGTCCGCAGGATCAGCAGCGACACCAGCGCGAACGGCAGCGTCAGCGGCACCGCCAGCAGGATCGTGATGGGATGAACCAGGCTCTCGAACTGCGCCGCGAGGATCATGTACATGAACACGAACGCCAGCAGGAAGGCGAGGAGGAAGTTGGCGTTCGAGTCCTTCATCAGCTTCGCCTCGCCGAGGAACTCGTGGCGGTACTCCGGCCCCAGGTTCAACTCGGTGACGAAGCCTTCGAGCTCCGGCAGCGCGCTGCCCAGGTCCACGCCGGGGCCGAGGTTCGCCTGGATGCTCACCTGCCGCTGCCGGCCGTAGCGCTCGATCGCCGCGGGGCCGCGCGCCGACACCGGCTGCGCGATGTTCCGCAGCTCCACCAGCTTCCCCGCGGCCGCCGGCACCGTGAGGCCGAACACGGCGTCCTCGCGGTCGCGGCTCGGCAGCTCGGCCCGCAGCCACACGTCGTACTGGTCCGGCCCCTCCTTGTACCGCGTCACGGGTTCGCCGCCGACCAGCAGGCCGAGCGCCGTCGCCAGCCCGCGGACGTTCACGCCTTGGTCGGCGACGCGGTCGCGGTCGATGTGGACCTGCAACTCGGGGCTGCGGCTGGCGGCGTTCGTGTCGACGTCGGTGTAGCGGCCGGTCGCGCGCATCTTGCGGACGATGCCGGCCGCGTACTCGTTCAGCTTGTCGGAGTCGGGGCCGCGGAGGCTCACGTCCACCTGGGCGTTCTTGAACGCCGACGAGCTGAACAGGTTCACCTCCTGCACGGTGGCCCGCAGGTCGGGGTAGTCGGCCGTCACCACGCGGGCGTCGGCCATCGCGTCCTTCTGGCTGAACTCGCGCTCGCGCAGGTCGGTCATGCGGCAATAAATGGTGACGCGGGTCACGTCGCCCTGCCCCTTCGGGGCGCGGCCGTCGGTCGGGCCGATAGTGGTGAACACGTTTGTGACGCCGCGGACCTTCGCCAGCCGCCCCTCGACCTCGCGGCACACCTCGCTGGCGCGGCCGAGGCTCGTGCCTTCGGGGAGGATGATCGACACTTCGAACTCGCTCTGGTCGTCCTTCGGCACGAAGTCGCTGCCGACGAGCTTGAACAGCTCGGACGTGCTGGCGAAGCACGCGACCGTGGCGAGGACGATCACCCAGCGGTGTCGCAGGCTCCACGCCAGGACGCCGACGTAGCGGCGCGTCACCCAGGCCCAGACGCCGCGCGGCGGGCCGTGCTCCACCTGCTTCGGCCGCCGCAGGAACCGCGCGCACAGCAT
>DASPHQ010001081.1:0-3335 GCA_035629595.1 Urbifossiella sp.
TTCAACGCGGTCTTGTTGATCGAACCCTGCAATTCGTCGAAGACCGTGACGACGGAGAACAGCCCGAGGACGAACACCACCGTCAGGACGGCGGTGATGACGGCCAGCGCGGCGAGCACCAGCGACGCGACGATCAGCCGCTTGTCCTCGTTGTCGACCACCTTCTTCCGCGACCACGAGAACAGGGCCAAGAGGGCCGCCAGCACGATCAACCCAAGGCCCATGTAAACGAGCGGCAGCCTTGCGAGGAGGAACTCGAGCAGCGTGTGGTAGACGTTCTTGAAGTCGGCCGACAGCCACGACGGGGCCGAGATCAACGCCCCGCTGACCACCCAGGCGAACGGGATCAGGACGCACCACCCGAACACCATGGCACAGGGGAGCATCGCCGCCACCAGCGCCGACCGCCGGGCGTGATTGTCCGGCCGCGTCGCGAGGAAGACGGCGTACACCACGAGGGCGGCGAACGACGCCAGGGTCGCGCTGACGAACGCTATCGCCATCGGGAACACCGCGACCGCGACGAAGAACAGAACGCCGCCGCTGGACTTCTCCGTCGGGGGCGCGGCCTCCCCGGGTTTCGGCGGGAGTTGCCGAAGGAGGGCTTCCATCCCGCCCCACCCCCAGATGTCGTTCGCCCGCCCCGCGGCCTGCAACGTCAGTGCGGCGGCCAGGACCACCAGCGCGATGACGGCCAGGGAACGGAACAGCCAGCGGTACACTTCGATGCGGCGGAGGCGCCAACCGAGCCACACTCCGACCACGACCGCGAGCCCGCAGGCAATCCGGGAGTAGAAATCGCCTAGGGGGCCGGCGAATGACCCATTCTCGCGCACCTCGGCGACGACGGCGCCGGCGAGCAGGAACAGCATCAGCACGTTCGACGCGGCGAGTGGCCCGATGAGCAGGAAGGCGACCGTCCGGCCGAGCCCGCGGAGGACCGCGGCCGTCCTATACCCGCAACCGGTACTCGCCGCGGCGGCGACGTGGCGGAGGCCGAACAGCAACCCGACCAGCCCCTCGAACAGGCCGAACAGGCTGACAGGGAAGCGGGACAGGTCGGCCCAGTTCACCTCGGCCAGGAGCCGGCCGCGGGCGTCGTTGCGGAACACGGGGACGAGGAACGCCCGGGTGAGCCGCGGCGAACCGCCTGCCGGGTCCGGCTCGGGAACCCACTACCGCTCTTCCGAAACGGCCACGACCTCGCCGGTCTTGCGGGCCGCCGTCAGCCCGCGGGCCAGGTCGCGGGTCGTCTCGCCAGGTTCGGGGTCGCCGACGCCGTGGACGACGAGGTACAGCGTGCGCGTGGCGGGCATCAGGCGACCCAACCGGTAAGGAGACTGCGACCGCCCGAAGGTATCGGGCCGACCGGACGGTCGCAAGAGAATTCGCCCCGCTCGGTCACTCCCCCGCCGCGAGAGCAGGTGGCCCGCGGCGGTCGGGGTGAGGGATCACCGGCTCGTTCACGCCGGTTTGTAGCCGCACAGGCCGGTCGCACACCCGAAGAAGTACGACCGCTCCTCGGTCACCAGCCCGGCCAGCTCGAACTCCCGTCGGGCCGCCCCGCAGTCGCCGAACCGTTCCGTGTAGACGCCGAGCATCCGGTAGTTGTCGGGGTTCCCCAGCAGCACGCGGCCGACGAGCGGGATGACGCGGTTCAGGTAGAACAGGTACGGCCGGCGGAGCCAGCGGCCCGGCGGCACCGAGATCTCGACGAACGCGAATCGCCCGCCCGGCTTGAGATAAACAGCGACCTGCCCGGCGAGGCGCCGCGTCTGGTCGGCGGAGAACGTCTTTAGCCCGAAGGACGACACGACGGCGTCGGCGGACGCCGGCGGGATGTCGTTGAGGAGGGCGTCCGCTTCGAGCACCTCCGTCCGGCACGCACACCGGGCGGCGGTGCGGGCCGCCCGGCGGCACATCTCCGGCGAGAGGTCCACGGCGCGAATGCTACCCGCGGGGCCGACGGCGCGGGCGAGGTCCGGGCACAGTTCGCCCATTCCGGTCATCAGGTCGAGTACGGACCAGCCTGGCTGCGCCCCCAGGGCGCGGACGCACTGCTTCCGCCACCGGGCCGCGAACCCGAACGACGAGACGAGGTTGATGACGCCGTAGGTCTCGGCCATCTCGTCGAAGAGCGCGCGGACGAACCGCGGCTCGTAGAGGGCGTCGTCCGGCGGGGGCGGCAGCGGCGCACCGGTCACTTCGCCGCCGCGAGAGCCTGCTGGAACGCGGCGACGCCGGCGCCGACCTGCAACTTGAAGCCGCTCTCGGCCAGCACCAGCTCCAGGGCGCTGACGGCGCCGAGCACCTCGAAGGCGTCGGTGTAGCCCATGTGGCTCAGCCGCCAGATCTTCCCCTTCATCGCGTCCTGGCCGTCGGCCAGCTTGTACCCGTACTGCTTCTCCAGCTTCTTCAGCGTGCCGCTGCCGTCCACCCCGGCCGGCACCGTGATGACCGTCAGGGCGCTGTTCGGTCGCTCGGCGAACAGTTCCAGGCCCATCGCCGCGATGCCGGCCCGGGTGGCGGTGGCGATGCGCTCGTGCCGCGCCCACAGGTTCTCGATCCCCTCGGCGCGGATCCGCTTCAGGCTCGCCCGCTGGGCGCGGATGAGCGTGTTCGCCGGGGTGAACGGCGTGTCGCTCTCGGCCAGGCTCTTGCGGTAGCGGCGCAGGTCGAAATAGAAGTTCCGCACCGGCGTCGCGTCGATCTTCCGCCACGCCTTGTCGCTGACGCTCAAGAACGCCAGCCCCGGCGGCAGCATCAGCGCCTTCTGCGACCCGGTCACGCACACGTCGATGTTCCACTCGTCCACCCGGCACTCCATCGCCCCGAGGCCGCTGATGCCGTCCACGATCAGCAGCGCGTCGGTCGGGGCGACGATCTTGCCGAACGCCGCGAGGTCGTGGCCGACGCCGGTGCTCGTCTCGCTCAGGGTGGCGAACACGGCCTTCGCGTCCGGGTTGGCCTTCACCGCCGCCTCGGCCATCTCCGGCGTCACGGCCTTCCCATAGGGCACCTCGACGGTGACGATGTTCGCGCCGTGCGCCTTCAGGACGCCGCGCCAGCGCTCGCCCCAGCGGCCGGCCGTGAGGAGGATCACCTTCTCGCCCGCCGCCAGGCAGCTCGACACCGCCGCCTCCATCCCGCCGGTGCCGGAACTCGTGAGCGTGAACACCGGGTTGGCGGTGCGGAAGACGTACTTCAGGTCCTCGGTGACCTCGGCGAGGATGGCCTTGGCCTCGGCGGCCCGGTGGTACGTGACCGGCCGGGCCAGTTCGAGCAGCGTCTCCTCGGGAACCGGCGTCGGACCAGGGGTGAACAGGCGGGGCTTC
>DASPHQ010001082.1:0-2451 GCA_035629595.1 Urbifossiella sp.
CTTCGAGGAGGATGTGGCCTTCGCACAGGTACGCGGCGACGGCGAGGGTGATCTGCGGCCGCTTGCCGATGACGACCTTCTCGATGTTGGCGATGATCCGGCCGGCGACGGCGGCCACGTCGGGTTGGGACATCTCGGCTCGGGAGCGGGGGTGGTGCGGTTAGGGTACGGAGGATGACGCCGGTCGGGCGACGGCGTTCCGCGGGAAACGCGGTCGGCGGGGTGGTAGAGTGAGGGAGTACCCGGAGACGCCCCATGCCCTTCGACCGTCGCCTGCTGACGCTCGCCGCCCTCATCGCAGTGGGGTGTAGCCGCACGCCCGCCCCCGCGCCCGGCGGCCCCGCCACGACCGGGCCGGTTGGCGTGAAGGTGGTTTTGCCCAAGCGACAGACGCTGCGCTGGGCCATCGAGCAACCCGGCACGGTCACCGCGTTCGAGACCACCCCCGTCGCCGCGAAGCTCGCCGGCCACGTCGCCGAGGTCGCGCCGGACCTTGGCGCCCGCAAGGCCGGCAAGGCGGACGCAGTGATTGACCTCGGCAGCGTCGTCTCGAAGGGGCAGGTGCTCGCCACCCTGAGGATTCCCGAACTGCTGGCCGAGGAGGCACAGAAGGGCGCCGCGGTGAAGCAGGCCACGGCCGAGGCCGAGCAGGTGAAGCAGGAGATGACCGTACTCGACGCCCAGGTCGGCGCGGGGAAGGCGATGGTGACCGAGGCCAAGGCCGGGGTGCCTCGGGCGACGGCCGAGTTCGAGCGCTGGAAGGCCGAACTCGCACAGGCCGACGAACTCGTCGCCAAGAAGCTGATCGACGTCCAGAGTCGGGCGGTGGTTCTCAAGCAGTTCCAGGCCGCGGAGGCGGGGACGGCCGAGGCCGCGGCGAAGGTCGCCACCGCCGCCGCGGCGCTCAAGGAGAAGCAGGCCCGCCGCACCAAGGCCGACGCCGACCTGGCCGCCGCGGTCGCCCGCACCGCGGTTGCCGCGGCCGCCGCGAAGGAGGTCGAGGCCCGCATCGGCTACATGCGGATTACCGCGCCGTTCGACGGCATCGTCACCGCGCGGAACGTCCACACCGGCCACTTCGTGCAGCCGCCGGCCGCGGGGGGGCCGCTGTTCGTCGTCGCCCGGCTGGACGTGGTGCGCGTGTTCGTGGACGTGCCGGAGGCGGCCGCCGCAAAGGCCACACCCGGGGCGAAGGCGACGGTGCGCGTCCCAGCGCTGGGGAACGACGAGTTCGCCGGCACCGTCGCCCGCACGGCCGGGGTGGTGTCGCCGGACACGCGGACGCTCCGCGCCGAGATCGACCTGCCGAACGAGAAGCGGCTCGTGCAGCCGGGAATGTACGCGGTCGTGCGGATCGACGCCGAGTCGGCTGACGCCACCGTGCTGCCGGCCGGGTGCGTCCTGCCGGCGGACGAGACGCACTACGTGTACCTCGTCGAGGACGGCAAGGCGGTGCGCTACCGGGTCCGCGTCGGGCGGACGGAGCCGGGGACGATTCAGGTGCTCGGCCGGCAGCGCGCCACGGCCACGACCGGCAGCTGGGTGCCGTTCGGCGGCACGGAGAAGGTGGTGAACGGCAACCTCGGCGCGCTGGCCGACGGCACCCCGGTCGAAGTCGGCGAGTGACGCCATGCTTGCGCCGCCCGCGCCGGCGCCCGGAGCCCTCCCACCCTGCCGGGCTTGAGCAAAACCGGTCCCGACCCGCCGAAACGTTCACGTCGGCGGTCCGGCGGCGCCGATACTCCGGGTGACGACGGCCGAGTCTCGCGGAGGGGGAGCTATGCGGGGGGCTTACGGACTGCTCGCGGCGCTGCTGTTCGGCGCGTCCGGGTGCCTCCACCCGCACGGCGGCCCGACGCCCGGCGGGGGGGTCGGCGTCCACGGCCACTCGCCGATCGCGGTGCCGCCGGCGGGCGCCGTGCCGCGCGAACTCGACCCCATCACCCTGCCGCCGTACGTGATCGAGGCGCCAGACATCCTGTCGATCCAGGTCGTGATCCGGGCGGAAGTCGATGTCAAGGACGCGCTACCGGACAAGGAAGGCAAGAAGGCGAAGACGTACGAGACCAAGCCGCTCCCGGTGCAGGACATCTCCGGGCAGTTCCTCGTCGGCCAGGACGGCATGGTGCGGCTCGCCTCATGGGGTTCGGTCATGGTGGCCGGGCTGACGCTCGACCAGGCAGTCGAGGCCGTCCGCCGGCACCTCGTCCAGACCGAAACGCTGTCGCGGCTCGGGACGCGACCCGAAAGCCTCGTCGTGGTCGTGGACGTGATCGCCTACAACAGCAAGCGGTACTACGTCATCACCGACGGCGGCGGGTACGGCGAGCAGGTGTATCCCTTCCCCGTCCAGGGGAGCGAGAAGGTGCTCGACGCCATCGCCAACATCAACGGCCTCCCGGCGGTGGCGAGCAAGCGGAACATCTGGGTCGCCCGCCGCTGCCCGCACCC
>DASPHQ010001083.1:0-3170 GCA_035629595.1 Urbifossiella sp.
GTCCGCACACGAGGCGGCGAGGGCGGCGATGTGGCTGGCGTTCGCTGGGAGCGCGAGCCGCCCTCGCTGCTCACGGCTGCGCGGCGAAGTCCCACAGGCCGAGCCGCGTCCAGTTCCCGTACGGTTCGAGCACCGCCAACACCGGGCGGCTCGGGTGGAACACCAGTGCCGCGACCGGCCTCGGCCACGTCTTGACCACGGACCCGGTGGCCGTGTCCCAGACCGTCAACTGGGTCAGCCCGTAGGTGTGGGTCCCGGGCTCGAACTTCGGCCCGCCGCCCTTCGCCTGCCCGTCGAGCGGAACCAGCGGGGTGTAGGCCAACGCCGCCAGTGCCCCGTCCCCGGACACCGCGACCGGCCCCGCCGGCACGACCGGCCCGAGGTCCGCCGGCAGCGGTAGCGCCTTCCCGGTGTCCAGGTCGAGGACGAGGACCGGCGTCTGCGGCCCGCGGGCGACGACCGCCCGCCGGCCGTCCCGGGAGAGGCCGACCGCGAGACCGGCGGACGGGATGCGGCCCTCCCGCGAGGACACGGCTCGGGGGGCGAGCTTCACCTCCGGCAGCTTCGCCGCAGGCTCGGTCGCCCACAGACGCTTCCCGGTCGCCGCGTCGTACCCCTCCACCACCCCCTGGCCTGCCTGGGCAACCACCCGCCCCCCGTCCGGGGTGAGCCGAAGGTCGGAGAACGTCCCGCCGAACCCGCCGAGCGGCCGCTGCGCCTCGAACTTCAGGCCGGCGCGCCACACCGCCACCCGCGCGCCCGACCGGATGAGGAACCGCAACTCCTGCGGGCCGGCCGGGGTCAGTTCCTCGGCCCCGTCCACGACGGCCTCGGGGTCATCCCCGTCCCGGACCAGCGCGACGGGGCGCTCGGCACCGTTCGCGTTGGCGACCGAGACCTTCACCCGGTGCAGGAGGTGCTCGCTGTTCACCAGCCCGGTCTCCCGGGTGGCGGCCAGCACCGTCGCCCCGTCGGCGGTGAACCCGACCAGACCGGACTGGGCCGGGAGCGGGAGCTTCCCCGGGACGGCCTTCGGGTCGCCCGGGGCGAGCACGACGAGTGCGACGGCCGAGGGGTCCTGGAGGTTGGTGGTGTCGGTGCCGACGACGGCCATCCACGCCCCGTCACGGCCCCAGGCAACGCCCGACACCGTCCGAAGTGGCAAGTTCGTTGTCCGCTTCAGCCGGGGCAGGCCGAGCTTCACCGGCGGCACGGCCCCCGGGGCCGGCTGCGGGCCGGCAGCGGGTGCCGCGACCGCGGCCGGCGGGTTCTGCACCGGCGGCGAGGCCGGTGATGGCTCAGAGCCCCCGAGGGCGAGGGCGACCCCGGTCGGCAACGTCAGAACCAGAGCGCCGCCCAGCAGAACACCCTTCATCGCCGACCCTCCACGGGCGAGCCGCAGGACGGACGCCGGCACGACCGCGCCGGCCGCCCAGTCCGTCACCAGCCCGCACGTCTTCGTGAGCAGGGAATCAGGCACCGCCACCGCCCGCCCCTCGACGAGCAACGCCCCTACCGCCAGCGTCACGCCGCGCCGGACGAGACGCGCAGCGAGCTTCTTCCGCCCTCCGTCCAGCCGGCTCGCCAGGGTGCCGAGCGGGATTCCGAGTTGGGCGGCCGCGTCGGCCCGGCTGAGGCCGCGGATGTCGCACAGGACGATGGCGTCCCGGTAGTACGCCGTCAGCGCTTCCAGCTCCTCGTCGAGCATCGGCCCGAGGTCACTCGGGACGGACGCGGGGGCGACCGGCTCGGGCACGTCCACGACCTGCACCTCACGCACGCGCCTCCGGGCGGCCGTTCGGCGGGCGTGCCCCGCCACTCGGACCGCGACCCGGTAGAGCCACGAGCCGAGGAACTCGGGCCGCTCGATACCGCCAGCCCGACGGGCCAGGACGAGGAATACGGCCTGGAAGGCGTCCTCCGCGTCGTGGTGGTGGCGAACCCCTCGGCGGCAGGCGGCCAACACTATCGGGCCGTGCCGCCGGACGAGTTCCGCGAACGCGGCGCCGTCGCGGGTCGCGGTGAAACTTCGGAGCAGGTCGGCGTCGGCCGCCGTATCGGCGGCCAGCTGCCGGAGGAGCTCGGCCGGGCGGGGTCCGGTCATGGCGGTGAGTGCCCGGTCGAGGGGGGAGGAGTCGCGCGACCAACACGATTTTCTGGCGCCCGGCGTCAGTTGCCCGCATGACGACCCGGTACTCGGCCTGGACCATGTGTCGCAAGGTGCGGAGACTCGGGCCTTCAGCAATCTTTCTTGTCTCACCCTGTGAACCCGGGGAGCCGGCTGACCCGTTCAGGTCTTTGGAGGTGAAGGACTGGAATCGTCACAGTCCCTCACCTGTTCTCTGCTAATACATACCCTCGCTGAGCAACCTCGGGCAACCAGTTCGCGGAGATTTCACAACTTCGAGACCCGAACCCAGCTGTCGTCGTTCACGGCCAGGAAGTGGTGCTCCCAGCCGTCACCCAGACGGAATCGGCACCGCACCCAGGGAAGACCGTCCTCGTCGACCTCGTACACGCGGACCGGCCGCCCGCGCTCAATAAGCAGGCGGTAGAGCCGGCGGGTGCAGGGCGGGACGTGGTAGTCGGGTCGTTCCCAGTCGGACGGGAAGCGGACGACCCGGATGCGGTCGCCCACGCGGAGGTCACGCCAGGGTTCACCCACCACAACCCTCCTCGTGCGCCGGGGTCCGTGTCGCTCACGGGCGCGCGTCATGCCGCCCGCGTGTACCGACGAAGGAGTTCGACGACGGTCGCCGCCACCAGCTGGTAGCTTTCCTGGCTGTAACCGCCGCTCAGCAGCATCACGGTCGGGATGCCGCGGGTCCGCAGTTGCTCCACCACGAACAGGTCCCGCTCCAGCACGGCCGCGGCCGACAGCCCCAGGCCCCCAATCGTGTCCCCCTCGTACACGTCCGTGCCGGCGTTGTAGACGGCCAACCCGACCCGAGCCGACCGCCCGACCGCGTCGAGGAACCCAGGCAGCGTCCGGTCGAGCAGTCGCTGGTACTCGGCCCCCGTGCAGTTGGCTAACACTACAGCGCGGGTTTCTTGACGGCGGATAGGATGGGTATCGGGAGGGAATCCGATGACCGAGCCGGAAATCGCCGCTCTCGGGCCGGCGTTCGCCGCCGAGCTCCGCACCTACCGCGGGTGCTTCCAGCAGGACC
>DASPHQ010001084.1:0-2890 GCA_035629595.1 Urbifossiella sp.
CCGCCGATTCATAGGCGCACGGCGATGGGAAAAACCACCCGCCCGCGGGGTCATCGCATCGGCCCGCCGCCGATCCGCCCCACGAGCCGCGGCAGCAGCGTCAGGATGCCCAGCGCCAGCAGCGTGCTGAGCACCGCGGTCGCCTCGCGGCCCATGCCCGCGGCGACGCCGATCGCGGCCGTCAGCCAGACGCCGGCGGCGGTCGTCAGCCCCTGCACGTCGGCCTCGGCCGTCCCCTTGATGATCGTCCCGGCGCAGAGGAACCCGACGCCCGCGGTCAGCCCCTGGAGCACCCGCGTCATGTCGGCGTCGGACACGCCGGCCTGTTGGGGCACGAGCACGAACAGCGCCGCCCCGAGCGCCACCAGCATGTGCGTCCGCAGCCCGGCGGCGCGGCCCTTCAGCTCGCGCTCGTACCCGAGGACGCCGCCGAGGACCGCGGCGGTGGTGAGCCGCAGCACGATCCGCGTCACCCCCGCCGGACCCGGCAGGTCGGAGAACTCCTCGCGGACGGTCGCGGCGACTTCCGCCCACATCGCTACGCCCTCTCGGCCGGCTTGCCGCCGACCACCTGCGGGGTGTGGCCCATCTTCTTCAACTCGTCCAGCACCGCGTCGAGGCGGTTAGGGCGGATTAGCAGCACGCGGTCGGAGAGCCGCCCAGCGACCTCCGCGGCGAGCTTCTTGCGCGCCAGCAGCTCCTCGGCGAGCACCGCGTCCTCGGTGAGGACGAGGCACACCCGGCGGTGCAGCTTCGCGGACAGGCGGGCGGTCGGATTCGGGCTCATTCTGGTGGTGTACGGGTTCCCGCCCGCCCCGACCCGTGCGGGAAGTAGCGCTTCAGCCCGAGGCACGGCCGCTCGACCAGCACCCACGTCACCTGAGCGAGCACCATGCTGACGCCCACGACGAACCCGAAGTAGCACACGTACATCGGCCCACTGAACCCGACCGCCTCGCAGACGGGGATGAGCGCGGCGCGGACCGGCGCGGACCCGAACACCTCGTACGCGACCATGATGACCGGGACGTGAACGAGGTAGACGGCGTACCCGCGCTCCCCGACCGCCCGCAGGGGGCGCCAGCTCAGCGGGAACCACCAGCGCGGACGGCCCGCACTCACGAGGGCCAGCACCCCCGCGGAGACGAGGCCGGCGCTGGTGTACCCGAGGATCGTGACCACCCGGCCGTGGACGAGCGGGCCGCCGTTCGCCACCACCACCGCGGCCAAAGCGACGACCGCAGCGGCGAGGCCGAGCCACGCCCGGCGGACGAACACGGGCCGCGGCGTGCCGGAGGTCGCGGCGAGGGCGACCGCCGCCCCGATCAGGACGCCGTCCATCCGGCACGGGGTGAGGACGTAGGCGAACCAGTAGTCGGCGCCGCCCCGCATGAGCCCCCACCGACAGACCACCGCGACGAGAACGCCGGCCACGCAGATCCGCGCGAGCGCCCGCCGCGACGCCAGGGCGACCACGACGGGCCAGACGAGGTAGAACTGCCCCTCGATGGCGAGCGACCACGTGACGATCAGCCCGCCGGTGTCGAAGGGGATGCCGTTGGCGCGGGCGTAGCACTGCCAGACGTTGGCCGCGCACAGGGCGTTCGCCACCCACTCGCCCGGGTTGAGGGCGAGCCACGGGACGGGGGTGAACTGTAGGAGGAGGCGCGCCAGGAGGAAGGCGTAGAACAGCGGGAAGATGCGCAGCGCCCGGCGGACGTAGAAGTTCCGGTAGTAGCCCGGCTGCCCCTTGGTCTTGAGCAGGATGCTGGTGATGAGGAAGCCGGAGAGGACGTACATCAGGTCCAGGCCGACCCACCCGCCGTGGATGACCACGTACAGGAGGCGGTCGAACGCGGCGACCGGGTACCCGTAGAAGTACAGCCCGTACAGCGCGGCTGTCGAGTGGGTGGCGATCACCAGGAGGATCGCCAGCCCGCGCAGCGCGTCGAGTTCGCCGACCCGCGGCTCGGCGACGGTGGCCCCGGCGGGGGGTGTCGGCCGGGGGGCGGGGCGACGGAACGAGGCGATGCGAGCCGCGATCCAGGCGGAGGGTGATAACATTCCCACGTCCGTGCGGTAGAGTCGCTTCGGTTAACCGGACCGGGGGTCATGCTGGTGACACCCGGTCTCCCGCCGCCCCGACCCGTGCGGGAAATGGCGCTTCAGCCCGAGGCACGGCCGCTCGATCGCCACCCAGCAGCCCCAGGCGAGCAGCATACTGACGCCCACAACGAACCCGAAGAAGCACACGTACATCGGCCCGCTGCACCGGGCCGCCTCGCAGGCGGGGATGAGCGCGGCGCGGACCGGCGCGGACCGGAACACGACGTACCCGACCAAGATGATCGGGACGTGAACGAGGTAGACCGCGTACCCGCGCTCCCCGACCGCCCGCAGCGGGCGAGAGTTCAGCAGGAACCACCAGCGCGGCCGGCCCGCACTCACGAGGGCCAGAACCCCCGCGGAGACGAGGCCGGCGCAGGTGTACCCGAGGATCGTGACTGCCCGGCCGTGGACGTGCGGGCGTTCATTCGCCACCACCACCGCGGCCAGGGCGGCGACCGCCGCGGCGAGTCCGAGCCACGCCCGGCGGACGAACACGGCCCGCGGCGTGCCGGCCGTCGCGGCGAGGGCGACGGCGGCCCCGATCAGGACGCCGTCCATCCGGCACGGGGTGAGGACGTAGGCGAACCAGTAGTCGGCGCCGACCCGGGTGAGCCCCCACCGGCACGCCACCGCGACGACGACGCCGGCCACGCAGATGCGCGCGAGCGCCCGCCGCGACGCCAGGGCGACCACGACGGGCCAGACGAGGTAGAACTGCCCCTCGATGGCGAGCGACCACGTGACGATCAGCCCGCCGGTGTCGAAGGGGATGCCGTTGGCG
>DASPHQ010001085.1:0-2923 GCA_035629595.1 Urbifossiella sp.
CGCCCCGAGCTGTTCGCCCGCACGGTGACCGAGAAGCTGTTCACGTTCGCCCTGGGCCGGGCGCCGGAGGAGTTCGACGCCCCGGCGATCCGCACGATCGTCCGCGACGCGCGGGCCGACAACTATCGCCTCTCGTCCCTGATCCGGGGCGTGGCGACCAGCATGCCGTTCCAGATGAGGAGGGCCGAATGATCGTCACGAAGCGGGCGCTGCCGCGGCGCACGTTCCTGCGCGGGGCGGGGGCCGCGGTGTCCCTGCCGCTCCTCGACGCGATGATCCCGGCGCTGACCGCCGCGACGCAGACGCCGGCCGCGCCGCAGCGCCTGCGCCGCCTCGGCTACGTGTACATGCCGATGGGCTGCGACCGCTCGCGGTGGACGCCCGCCGGCGGCGACCGTCTCGGCGAGCTGCCGTTCATCCTGGCGCCGCTGGCGCCGGTGAAGGAGCACGTCACGGTCGTCTCCAACACGGAGCTGCGGAACGCCTACCCCGGCACGCACGCCACGTCGAACTCCGCGTTCCTGAGCGCCGCGCGGGCGAAGCTGACCGAGAGCGCCGACTACTTCCTCGGCACGACCGCCGACCAGGTCGCCGCCCGGCACATCGGTCGTGACACGCCGCTGCCCTCGCTCGAACTGTCGATGGACCTGATGGCGCTCGCCGGCCAGTGCGACAACGGCTACGCCTGCGTCTACCAGAACAACCTTTCGTGGTCGTCGCCGACGACGCCGCTGCCGAGCGAAGCGCACCCGCGCGTCGTCTTCGAGCGGCTGTTCGGCGACGGCGCCACCGGCGCGGAACGCCGCGCCGCCCTCCGCACCCGCGCCAGCCTCCTCGACTCCGTGACGGCCGAGCTCACGACCCTGCAGACCCAGCTCGGCGCCGCCGACCGCGCCAAGCTCGCGCAATACCTCGACACGGTCCGCGAGGTCGAGCGCCGCATCCAGCGGTCCGAGGCCGCGGCGCGCGAGAACCCGCTGCCCGACCTGGCCCGCCCGGCGGGGGTGCCGGCGTCCTACGCCGACCACGCCCGCCTGATGTTCGACCTGCAGGTGCTGGCGTTCCAGGGCGACGTGACGCGGGTGGTGACGTTCCAGCTGGCGCGGGAGACGAGCAACCGGACGTACCCCGAGGTGGGCGTGCCCGACCCGCACCACCCGCTGTCGCACCACGGCAACGACCCGGCGAAGGTCGAGAAGATCGCCCGGATCAACCGCTTCCACGTGTCGCTGTTCGCGGAGTTCCTGGCGAAGCTGCGGGCCACGCGCGAGGGCGACGGCACGCTCCTCGACCACTCGCTGCTGCTCTACGGCAGCGGCATGGGCAACCCCAACGTGCACGACCACGACGATTTGCCGGTGCTGGTGGCCGGCGGCGCCGCGGGCCGGATGCGGGGCGGGCGGCACGTCCGCCTGACGCGGCCGACGCCGCTGGCCGACCTCCACCTGACGCTGCTCGACAAGGTGGGCGTCCGCCTCGACTCGTTCGGCGACAGCCGCGGCAAGGTGGGCGAACTGTTCGAGCCGGTGGCGATGTAGGTCGCGTCGCGGGGGCGTATCGCCTGGTAGCCGCGGGCTTCAGCCCGCGCCCACGTCGGCGGTGTCAAAACCGCGTGGCTCCCTGGTGGACGCCGCAGGTGGGCGCGGGCTGAAGCCCGCGGCTACCAGGCGATACCCCCACCCAAACGTCACCCGTTCGGAGTCAACGAGGATGGCCGAGAAGCGACTCGCCGCCGTGTGCCTGTTCCTGCTCGCCGCCGGTGCGGCGACGGCGCGGCCGGACGCCACGCTCGCAGACGCCGCCGAGAAGAAGCACCAGGCGAAGCTCGCCGACCTGCTCAAGCAGGGGGCCGACGTCAACGCCGCGCAGGCGGACGGCACCACGGCCCTCCACTGGGCCGCCTACCACGACGACCCGCGCACGGCGGCCCTGCTGCTGAAGGCCGGCGCCAGCGCCAAAGCCGCGAACCGCTACGGCGTCACGCCGCTCGCGCTGGCCTGCACCAACGGCGGCACCGAGGTCGTGGACCTGCTCCTCAAGGCCGGCGCCGACCCCAACGCCACGCTCCGCGGCGGCGAGACGGCGCTGATGACCGCCGCCCGCACCGGCAAGATCGGCCCGGTGAAGGCGCTGCTCGCCAAAAGCGCGGACGTGAACGCCAAGGACCGCAGCGGGCAAACGGCCCTGATGTGGGCCGCGGCCGAGGGGCACGCCGAGGTCGCGTCGGCGCTGCTGGCGGCGAAGGCGGATCTCACGACGCCGACGCCCGCGGGCTTCACGCCGCTGCTGTTCGCCGCGCGCGACGGCCGGCTCGACGCGGTTCGCGTCCTGCTCAAGGCGGGGGCCGACGCCAACGAAGCGGTTCAGCCCAAGAAGGCCGCCCCGCGGGGTCCACGGCCCGGGACGAGTGCGCTGCACCTGGCGGTCGAGAACGCGCACTTCGAGTCGGCTGTCGCGCTGGTGAAGGCCGGGGCCGACCCCGACGACCAGCGCTGCGGCTACGCCCCGCTCCACATGATCTCCTGGGTCCGCAAGCCGAACCGCGGCGACAGCGACGACGGCGACCCGCCCCCGACCGGCTCCGGGACGCTCACCAGCCTCGAGTTCGTCAAGCAGCTGGTCGCCCTGAAGGCCGACGTGAATCGCGCGCAGAAGCAAGGCGCGCCGGGGCGCGGCATCCTCGGCCGACCCGGCGCGACGCCGCTGATCGCCGCTGCGTCCACGTCGGACGTGCCCCTCGTGCGCTCCCTCCTCGACCTGGGGGCCGACCCCAAACTGACGAACGCCGACGGCACGACGCCGCTGCTGGCCGCTGCCGGCGTCGGCGTCGGCGCCCCCGAGGAGGCGGCGGGGAGCGAGCCCGAAGCGATGGAAGTAATCGAGTTGCTGCTGAAGGGCGGCGCGGACGTGAACGCGGCCGACA
>DASPHQ010001086.1:0-4025 GCA_035629595.1 Urbifossiella sp.
GGCGTTCATCAGGTCGGCCCGGATGTCGCCTGCCGTGACGCGGATGATCGGGATGCGGTCGCCGACCCGGGCTTCCATCTCGTCGAGATGGTCGTACACCGCCTTCGGCTCCCAGCCGGTGTCGGCGAAGACCGCGCAGTCGGGCGGGTCGGGGGACTCGCCGTGCAGCGCCATGAGTAGGACGGTCGTGCTCTGCACCCCGGCCCCGAGGGAGAGCACCCGCAGGCACGGCGCGGGGCTGCCACCCGGGGCTATCTTCTCGTCGGGCCGTTGCGGGGACTGGGGCGGACACGGCCGGATGCTATCGCGTCGCCCGTGGGTGATCGAGCGACGAGTCTGCCAGTTGGTTGGGTGATCGTTTCGTGCCGGAATCGTGGTACTGCCGGAGTCCGGAGCGCGCCGCCTACCGACCTTGCGCGATCCGGGCCGACGCGCTCTGCTGGGACGGGAGGAGGTGTCCCATGTGTTACTGCTGCCGCCGTCGGACCGTGCTGCCGATGAATTGTAACTGCGAGCGGGTTACCTGCCGGTCGTGTCTCCTGTGCTCCCGCCACTGCCGCTGTCCTCGGCCTCCGCGGCCTTGTCCGCGAGGACGGCCTCCACGCGCTGGAGTACCCGAGCCCACACGAGCGCGAGTCGCTGCTCCCGCTCCTCGGCCAGGAGCGGCCGGATGAGGGCCGCCGCCCGCCTCGCCCTCGCCTCCGCGTCCGGCTCGGCACAGGTGCGGTAGTACCCGAGCCGCCGCTCGTATTCCTCGGTGCAGGCCTTATCAAACAGGGCCTGCACCTCGCGCTTCGTCTCCTCCCACTCACCTCGGATCCGGTGGGTCACGGGGTCCGCGAAGATGGTGCCTTCGAGCATCTGCGTCAGGGTCTCGCCGGTGGTGTGGGTGGGGTGGTCGGTCATGCGACCATCGTGCCCGGGAGGAGCCGGGGCTGTACACGCACGTCCCCGCCATCGGGATGGTCGATGGCGGCTAGCAGTCTCCGCCGCCACCGCAGCGCGTACCGCAGGCAGTCGTTGCACCGGGCGTGGGTACCGGCGCACTCAGGCAGGCCCGGCCGCCGCCGCGCCGCGTACGACCACGCGAGCGAGTCGGCGGAAGCGACGTAGCCCGCCGAGCGAATGAGTCCGGCCTTCTTGAGCCCGAAGGCATGCAAGCGGAGCCCCCTCTCTGCGAGTATCCGGAGGATCACGGCAACCCCGGTTGTCCCCTGCCGGCGGCAGACGCTCCCCACGCCGACGAGCGGAAGAGCTGCGAGATCGACCCCGGCATTCCGGTACAGCGCGTCGTGTTGGAGGTAGTCGGTCAGCGACCATCCCTGCAGCACCGCTACCCACGGCAGGTCGGGTGCCTTGCCCCTCAACTCCCGGTAGTTCTCTGTCGTCCGCCGCTGGTGTTCTGCAACGGACAGCCCGGTCTTGGCCACGATCCACGGCTCACACATCCAATCGCATGGGGCGGCCCGCTGGAGGTTTCCGATCTCGGTGGCGCACCGCCGCACCTCGGCGATGTATTGATCCGCCGGTGTGGCCCACCGCCCGAACATCGAGAGCTCGGTGAAACCGCCCGAGTCCAGTGCCCACGGACCCCGTGCCCTCGGATACGTGCGCCGGCCGGCCAGCCGGCGCCGGGAAAGGAAGAGAGGCACGTCGGTCTTGCCGAGCCAATCGACATGGTGGGAGCCGAGGAAGAAGGTGTCGAGCGGAATGAGGCCAGCATCCCCGCCCCTCCCGCGCCGTCAGCCGACGCGCGTGCCACCCGGCGACCATCGTGTCGGTCCGGCCCCGCCGCCAGCGCACGCACTGGGTCACGGGCAAGGCTCGGGGATGCCACCGGAAAATAACGCCCGTCCGGCAGAGGTGCCATCGGGCGCTTCCACGTTTGTGTCAGGCGGCAGCCCTCCGGCAGGATCGACGCGGTGTTCCTTCCCAACCCGCGTCCCCCGATCCAGAGCCGACCATGGCCAAGCGCAAGACCGCAGCCGCCGCGACCGTGAAGTCCCCCAAACCCGCCGAGGAAACGGAGCAGCCTATCCTGGCCCCCGAACAGGTCCACGCGCTGCTCGGGCTGCCCGGGCCGTACGAGCCGCCCAAGCCCCCGCCGCCGTGGCCCGGGTATCTGACCTTCTGGGATCCCGGCATCAGCATCCGCGATGTCCAGAAGAAGCACCCCGCCCTCTTCTGCCGGACGACGGCGGAGTGGGTGGACGGACAAGCGTTCGCCAAGCTCACCGACTCGTGGAAGTGGCGGCAGCTCAAGCTCATCGCGGCCGAGCCCGGACAGCCCTTCGACGAGCAGACCAAGAAGCTGAGCAAGGGCGACGAACTGCCGCTCTCCCGCGAACTGGTCGCCTACCTCGTCATCCACGCTCTGTCGGCCGGGGAGCGGCCCGACATCCCCCGGCTGCGGTGCCGGGACGTCATGCCGTCCGGGCGGCGGGTGTGCATCGGCCCGTTCCGCGACTCGGGCCTGGAGATCGCGAACGTCTCGGACCCCTGGTCATCGCCCGGCATCGGGCTGGCGTCGATCTTCACCCCGCCGGTGAAGCGGAAGTAGCAACTTGAGCCCCCCTCCGGAGGGGCTCTTCACTTGAGCCACGCCCGACGCCGAGCGCCCCCGGCCCGAAGCAAGACAGAGGGGAGCGACCAAAGAAAAAGCCCCTCCGACCATAGCCGGAGGGGCGGGCGGATCACTCCCCGTCGTCCTCATCGCGCCGGCGCCTGGGGCGATCGTTGTCCCAGGGTGTCGTAATGTCGAAGATCGACCCCGTCTTGCTCAACTCGCCGACGTCCATGCCGCGGACGACGCCCAGCAGCGCCCACGACCGGCGGATGGCGAGCCAGCGGATCTCGAAGGCGATCATCTCCGGGAACCACTCGCCGAACGGGACGGGCTCCGGCTCCTCGAACCCGAAGAGGGTGACGGCCGACAGCCGCGCGATCATCTTCGGAAACGCCTCGTGATCCGCCTTCGTCATGAACGACGCCACGGGGACCGGGTCGAAGCGGGAGAGCGCCTCCTGGACGAACGCCTCGACCGCGGCCTGCCTGGATTCGTACAGCCGCCCGCCTCCGCGGCCCCCGCCGGTGCTGGCCTCACACCAGCACCTCATCGCCCATCGCCCGTCGGGCATGGGGGACAGTTCGTACTCGGCCCGGCACGGACCGATCTCGATGACGCGCGGCCCCTCGCTGCGGTACCTGGCCAGGGTGCGCAGTCTGTCGTCCGCGTAGGCGGGGGTCAGGGATGCCGGTGATGTGGGGGTGTTCTGCATGATGAAAAGGGTGGAAGGAGAAGGGGCGGCCGTCGAACGGCGACCGCCCCGGACGGGTCAGTAGTCGGACGGGAGGATCGCTGTGATCGCGCCGCCGTCGCCGTCCTCGATGAACCATAGGGGCTCTGACTTCGACGGGTCCTCGAACACCTGGAGTCGGTCCAGACCGCGGTGGACGCAGGCCAGCGCCTGGAGGTATTCGAGGCAGGACGGGATGTCGTCACGGTAGAGGCCCAGCGCCGCCGGCGTGGGGACGAACGGCTTCCGGGGCGATGGCCGGAAGAAGTTGCAGGACTCGGAATGGTCGAAGGGGATCTCCTGTTCCTTGAGGGTGGGAGGCTTCATAGCTGGGAGGTGAAGGGAAGGGCCGAAGCAAGACGCCCCGGGCCGGAGGGGTCAGTGTCCGTGCCTGGCGGCGAGGGCTTTCGCCCGGCAGAAGGCGCACCCGTCGCAGCCGGTCCGCTCGTGGTCGTGAACCTCGTCGGAGTCGGCCTCATCGAGCACGTCGCGCAGCGCGGCGAGGAGGGCGGGGGCGTCGGCGGCGAGCCGAAGCCGGGCTCTGACCACCTGCTCGTCGAGGATGTTCGTTCGTTGGCAGGAGGCGACCGGCTCGCCGTACGGATCGACGATGGCGATCTCCTCGGCCCGGTCCCAGACCTCCCACGGGCCATCTCCGGGGAGCGTTGGCGGATCCACGATCCGGTACGCGGCGTTTCGCCCAGAGTGCATCTCGTAGAAGTGCCGCGG
>DASPHQ010001087.1:0-5101 GCA_035629595.1 Urbifossiella sp.
GAAGCGGAACTGCCCGCTGCTGCCCAGCTGGCACCAATGAGCGATTCACCCGAGTTCTGCCCGACATTCGAGCGGCCCCCGGTGATCGAGACGCGAATCGGGGTTCAGTTCTCGCCGCTTGTCGGCTTTCGATCCGGTCACTTCGGGCTTTTTTGGGACGAGTGTTTAGGTACCGAAGGTTGGCGCATCCGCGAAGACGCGCCGCCGCTTCCTGTCGAGTCAGAGCGGTTCGGTGATAAGCGACTCCAGCCCCCACCCGATGACGACTTCGAGGATTGCATCGGCCTACGGATGCGGCTGTCGAGCGCTGACAACACCCGGACGGTGCAGTTTCAACCGAACCGACTGCTATACGGATGGACCCGCGAAAGTGGGCAGCCGCCCAGCTTCGCAGAGGTCAAACACCAGTTCAGCCGCCTCTACGACGGCTTGGCTCTATTCGCGGCGGGCTGCAATTTAGGGAAGCCGCAGGCGAATCTTTGGGAAGTGACATACGTCAATCAGATACCCCCGGGGAAGTTGTGGAAGAACCCCTCTGACTGGCATCGCGTCTTTCCTCACTTATTCGTTGAGGGCGGACCTTCGGTCGCTGGGCACGAGTGGGCCACCTTTAACGGGGAGTGGTACTTCGTCATCCCTCCCCAACTCGGGCGGGTACGGGTGAGGGTCCAAAAGTCCGTGAACCCGGCTGACGAAGTTGTCCTCTTGTTGGTCGTCACGGCAAGAGGCGAGATCGGCAGCGATGGAGCGTCGGACTGGCAAACTGGTGCCGAAATCGGGCATCGGTCTGCGGTTCGCGTGTTCTACGATCTGGCGTCGCCCGAGGCGCGTGACGAATGGGGGGCACGAGCATGAACCGCACTTTCTCCACCTGCGAGCCACGGTTCGACACCGACGCCCCGCTGCGCCCCTCGTTCGTCGAACTGACGGCGGGCGTGACCATGTGGGAGAAGGCGCACGATCAGCTCCTCAGCATCGCCCGCCTCGAAGCGGATTGGGACGGTGACGGTGCCGACCCCATCCGCCCAGAGCTGATCCGCTCCGCCAGCAAGCTCCTTCGGTGGGCGCGGGCGCAGGGGTACAAGGCTCCCCAGGACGTGTACCCCATGCCCGACGGGTGCATCACTGTCGAGTGGCAGCGACCGGACGACGTGATAGAGCGGATCGAGATTCAGGGGGCCGACAAAGGGCTGCGGATGTTCAGCTACCCCGATCGTCCCGCCACGTTCGAGCCGTTCAACAAGTGGGCCACAGTCAGCCGCTTCCAGCCCCCGCTGGTGGCGGCTGGCGCGGCGCTGCCGCCTACGGCCTGTGCCTCACCAAAATCCCCACGACTACACACGCGACAAACGAAGGCAGAGACGGTAGATTGTGAGTGGTTCCCACTCGCCGCCTGACGGTTTTCGACATGTCGTCAGAAAGTTCGCCCGTCCTCGACGAACCGCCCGTCGAGGACCACGAATGGTTGCTTCGCCACTTCCCGAGCGACCCCAGCGAGTACGAATTCGCCAAGAAGTTCATCCGCTACTCCGTCTTCATTCCTCGCAAGAGCGACGACAAAGGGCTCTCGATGAGCCGCGAAGGCGCCGCTTTCGTAACCGCTGAGCGACTGCTGGCAACGGCAAGAAATCTAAACGTAAAGCAGTACGGCGGCGTGGTTGCGGTGCTGACGGAGGCGATTCGTAGCCTGAACCTGACAATCGAGATTACGCCCGGCGACACCCCAGGCCACATCATCATCCGCCAAATCAACCGAGACGATTGGGATTTGAAGGCCACGGACGGCACCTACCCAAAACAGCAAGCCATCCGCGAATTGGCGGATACCATCGTTCGCTTCTTAAAAACCCAACTCCAAATCCGCATCCACCCAACTCCACGCCCTGCGAAGAAGTAGGCAGACCCCTTTTGATCCCGCCTGCCCCTTTTTTGAACGGGTGAACACCAAAACGGAGCAAGCCGTCAGAAGTCTAACAACGTCTACTTAGCGCCACTTTTGTCGTCTGCAACCGTCTACTAATCCGCCCACTTCCTCCGCAGAAAAGCAAATTCCTCGTCGAACTCGAACAAACTGCCGGAATCCTGGTTGACTTCGATACTGTACGCCCGTATAAGTAGTGTGTCAGCCGCTACTGAGGAGTTTTCCCCCACCCGCGGCGCATGACGCACGACCCCTCCGGAGGAACGACCATGGAAAGCTGGCGGCTCGTGTGGCGCGAAGGCTTCGCCCCCGTCCTCTCCACCACCGGACTGGAGGCGCTCCGCGACGCCCTCCTCCTCGACGACCCCCGACTCACCCAGGGCTCCACCACCACCCCGCCGCCGCTCATGTGCGTCCAGGACTGGCCCGTCGAGGCCGCCTGCGCCCTCGGCTACTGCGGCTGGCAGGGCGAGACCCTCGACACCGTCGGCCAGGTCGAAGAGTTCTTCGCCCGCGCCTGCTTCGAGGCCGACCAGCGCCTCGGCGAACCCGCCGCCTGCCGCTGGTTCCTCAACTGGTTCGACGACACGCCCCGCGCCCAGATGCGCCGCGACCTCCTCGCCGAGGTCGAACTCGCCCTCGCCGAGCGCAACCCGGTCCAGGAGCTCGCCGAACTCGACGCCGTCGCAGCTTAACACCCGTACACCACCGCCGCAAACGAAAACCCCCAACCCGGCCGGAGCCCGCCCATGACCGCCGTCTGCCGCAACTGCTCGAAGTCGAAGGTCAACCGCCCGCGCGGCCTGTGCTGGAGCTGCTACTACACGCCCGGCGTCAAGGAGCAGTTCCCGTCGACCAGCAAGTACGCCCGCCGCGGCGTCGGCAACTTCAACGGCCTCGCCCCGCTCCCGGACGCCCCCACCAGCGCCGCGCCCGGCAGCCCCGAGAAGCTCGCCGTCCTCGAGCAGCGGGCGAAGCTGAAGCAGGCGCTGTTCCACCCCGCCGACGCCACCTACGTCGGCGACCCGCGGCCGACGAACTTCCTCCGCACGGCGGTGCCGATCGGCGCGTGAGAATCGGTCCCACACATTCGAGGGTCGGGGGGAGGAAGCGCCCCCCGGCCCTTTTTCGTTTTCCGCGTTCGGTCCGGGCCGGCACTCCCACCTGTCGAGTACAGACCTTCTGTCGCCCACCCGGGAGCCCTCCCGTGCTTGTCCCTGCGCTCGCCGCCGGCACCCCGAAGTATCTGGACGTGGCCGAGGCGCTTGAGGCCGAGGTGCAGACCGGCCGCTGGGATGGCGGAAAGATGCCGAGCGTCCGCGAGGTGGCCCGGCTGTACCGCGTGTCGGCCGTCACCGCGTCGCGGGCGCTGCAGGTGCTCCGCGACAAGGGGCTGGTCCGCACCGTCGAGCGGTCCGGCTGCTTCCGCGTGCCGCCGGCGTCGGCCGACCGCTGGGCGCTGGTGCTCCGCACCACCGAGGGGCCGTGGCAGGCCGGCACCCGCACCCTCGCCCGCGCCGGGTTCGAGGCGCTGGCCCGCCGCCGGTCGATGCACCTCGACGCCGAGCCGTTCGCGCTCGCCCCCGGCCTGTCCGCCGACGCCGTGGCGCCGCTGGTCCGCGCGGCGAAGGAGCGCGGCGTGAAGGGCGTTTTCCTCCTGCCGTCGCGGGTGAGCGCGGCCGAGACGGCGACCGACGAGGCGGTGCTGGCCGCGTGCCGCGCCGAGGGGCTGGCGGTGGTGCTTCTCGAACGAAACCTCCGCGGCGAGGGCCGGCCGCTGGCCGCGGACCTGGCGGCCGTGGACGACGTGGACGGCGCCGCCCGCGCCACCCGGCACCTCCTGGAACTCGGGCGGACGCGGGTGGCGGTGGTGGTGGCGTCGCCGACGAGCAGCCACCACGACCGCGTCGCCGGCTACCTGGTGGCGCTGCACGCGGCCGGGCCGGACTTCGCCCCGGTGGTGATCCGCCAGCCGGACGGGCTGCCGGACGCCGCGGCGCGGCTGGCGGACGAGGTGACGGCGCGCGGGCTCGACGGCGTGGTGTGCTACGCCGACTACGCCGCGGCGGGGCTGATCGCCGAGCTGGCGGCGCGGGGGGTGGCGGTGCCGCGGGACGTGGCGGTGGTGGGGTTCGACGACCTGCCGGCGGGTCCGGGCGTGGTCGGGGTGACGACCTACGCCTACCCGGCCGAGGCGGTGGCCGAGCAGGCGGTGCGGCTGATGGCGGAGCGGCTGGCGGAGCCGGGCCGACCGGCGGTGAAGGTGTTGGTGCCGGGGCGGCTGGTGGTCCGCGCCAGCACCGCCGGGTGACACCCGGCCGCGGCGTGTCGATGGGGCTCGTGCCGACGCGGGCGCGGGTGTAACGGCCGGTAACGACCCGCCCGGTGGCGGTTGCCCCGCGCGGGTCGGAGCGGGTAGGCTACACCCGTCCCGTCCGCCCGAGGTTCCGCCGTGCGACCGACCCTCCGCCTCGCCGCCCTCACCGCCGTGTTCGCCGCCGCGGGCGCCGCCCCCATCCCCGACGGCGCGAAGGCGCGACCGCCCGTCACCTGCACCATCACCGCCCCGCCGACCGTCGAGCAGGGGCAGACTCCGCAGATCACCGTCGCGCTCACGAACAACACGGCCGCCGAGATCTACCTGGTCGGCAGCCTCGACGCCTCCGACTGCAAGTGGCGGCTGCCGTACTGCACGTTCGAGATCACACGCCCCGACGGCACGCAGCCGGCCAACGGGGTCAGCCGGTGCGGCAACATGAACACGCTGCGCGAGAAGGACTTCGTCCGCGTCGCCCCCGGCAAGTCGTTCGACCCGTTCGGCCGCATCGACGACGGCGGCTTCTTCGGCTGCCACCAGATGCGGCCGGAGAACTTCGCCGCCCCCGGCGACTACCGCGTCCGCTTCCACTACGCCACCGTGACCGAGAAGGAGCCGCGGGGGGGCTGGTTCGGCGACGGCTTCCGCAAGGGGCAGGAGGAGCAGGAGGCGCGGGTGAAGGCGCTGCTGGCGCGGGTGCCGCGGGTGACGGTCGAGAGCAACACGATCACCGTCCGCGTCGTGGCGAAGCCGTAGGCCCCGGCGCGGCTCGGGGCTTTGAGCCCGGAGGGCGTCGGCGTGTAGCCCGGGGTGCACAACGAATTGCAAACGTGGTGGGGGATAGTTCTCTTTGCTCACGGAAT
>DASPHQ010001088.1:0-7968 GCA_035629595.1 Urbifossiella sp.
GTTCGGGGCGCGGGCGGCGGGGGGTTGGCTGCGGCTGCTGCCGCGGACGAGGTTCGGGGCGCCGGCGCGGGGGGCGTCGGTGCGGGCGCGGGTGAACGGCCGCGACGTGTTGCGGGTGATCGACGGCGGGGCGCACGAGCCGGTGGCGCACGTCGGCCGCGGGGGCAGCGTGGTGGAGTGGGTGACGGTGACGTGGCCGGACGGCGCGGCGCTGACGCTCCGCGACCCGGACGCGGACTGCACCTACGAGGTGCCGTACCCGACGGGTTGAGCGGGCGGCGAGCCGACCGCCGTCAGGCGGCGGGTGAGGCGGCGCGGTCCCCACACGATTCGCTTGCGTCGGGCCGGACGGGGGGTTAGCGTGGCGACGCACGCCGTGCGTGGTCCCAACGCTGACCCGGGCACGACTTCTCACGTTGAGCACGCCTAAACACGACTCGGCGGTGGAGGCGAGGTGGCACCCTGGCCGTTCAGTAAGGCGGAGTGGGTGGCCGTGAGTGAAGCGGCCCTGCCCGTCGTCAACACGGGATTGGCGGGGGACGCCGTACTCCGGGCGTCGCACCTGCTCGGGCTGAGGGACGTGCTCGCCGGCCTGCGAGCAGAGCACGGCGAGCATCCGGTGCTGCTGGAAACGGAGGCCGACTTCGCGGAGGACGACTTGGAGCGGGTCGCGCTGTACCGCCGGGCCGTGTGCGTCGCGGAGGAGCACGGTATACAAACCCTCACCATCCGGCTCTCGCTTTCGAGGGTGTTACTCGATCTGGGCCAACGGGAAGCCGCCCGAACCGAGTTGCTCGCCTGCCAGGATGAGCTGCGGGAGGGAGACGACGCGGATCGGGCGTCGTGGGCGGAGTTGGTCGAGGAGGCGAAGCCCGCCGAACCCGGCGCGCCAGCAGACGGCGGTGCGTGACGCGCTTACTGTGACCCACCGCCCACCGGTGCGCCGCCGCTGCTGAACTTTCTGTTCGACCCGATCGGGTGCCTCCGCGGAGGGTCACGCATGTTCGTCCGCTCGGCCGTGCTGGTGGTCCTCGGCACCGCCGCGGCCGCGGCCGCCCCGCCCGACCGGGCGGCGGCCCTGGCCGCCTGGGAGCGCGGCCGGGCGTGGTACGAGAAGGGCGAGTTCGACAAGTCGATCGCCGAGTACGACGCCGCCGTCCGCCTCGACCCGACCAACCCGGCGTCCTTCCTCAGCCGCGGCTGTGCCCGGGCGCAGAAGAAGCAGTGGGCCGAGGCGGTCAAGGACTTCGACGAGGTGACCCGCCTCGACCCGCGGAACGCCTGGGGTTTCTACAACCGCGGGTACGCCCGGGCGCAGCTGCGCGACTTCGCCCTGGCGATCCGGGACTTCGACGAGGCGGTCCGCCTCGACCCGCGCCACGCCCTCGCCTTCCACAACCGCGGCAACGCCTGGTTCGACTCCGACGACTTCGACCGGGCGATCGCCGACTACGACACCGCCGCCCGGCTCGACCCGACCCACGCCCCCACGCTCCTGGCCCGCGGGTCGGCGCGGGCGGCGAAGCGGGACTTCGGGGCGGCCGAGCGAGACTTCTCCGCGGCGGCCCGCCTCGGCGCGAAGAACCCCGCCGTCTACCTGAGCCGGTCCTACGCCCGGCAGCGGCTCCGGGACTGGGTCGGGGCCGCCGCCGACGCCGAACAGGTCACCCGGCTGACCCCCGACGACTCTGAGGGGTGGCACTGCCTCGGCGAGGCGCGGAAGTGGCTCGGGGACTGGAAGGGTTCGCTCGCCGGGTTCGACGAGGCGATCCGGCTCGACCCGCGGCACGCCCTCGCCCACGCGAACCGGGCGATGCTCCGCGCTGGGTGCCCGGACGCCGCCTTCCGGGACGGCAAGAAGGCCGTGGCCGACGCCGAGCGGGCGTGCGAACTGACCATGTGGGAGGAGTCGTACGCGCTGGAGGCGCGGGCGGCGGCGGCGGCGGAGGTGGGCGACTTCGCCGCCGCCGTGCGGTGGCAGAGGCAGGTGCTCGACGACCGCGAGTATTTGACGCTGAACGGGGACTTCGTCCGCCGGCGGTTGGAGTTGTACGAGGCCGGCATGCCGTTCCGGGCGACGCCCGTCAGGCGGGTGGATTGACGGTTACCCGCTCGGGTGCTGGCGTCGCCGCGCGCCTTCGTCGCGTGGCGAGTAACCGTCTGAGGCGAGCGGCGCGGCGTCAGCCCGCCGGTGCGACCCCACAGGCGAATGGGATCGCACCGGCGGGCTGACGCCGCGCCGCTCGCATTCCGGACGGCGGCTCGCGTCACTCGCTGCGGAACAGCACGTCCACGCCCGCGGCGTCGGCCGGCACCGGGGTGTAGTCCTCGGCTCGCTGGCGCAGTACGATGGCGCCATGCCCCCGGCCGTGCTCCTCGACACGAACGTGCTGGTCGCCGGGTTGCGGTCGTCCACCGGGGCGTCCCACGCCCTGCTCCGGGCCGTCGGCGGGCCGTACTTCGCGCCGGGGCTGACCACGGCACTGGTTCTCGAGTACGAGAGCGTACTCAAGCGGCCGGGGCTCGTGCCGCTGCCGCCCGAGGATGTCGACGCGCTCCTGGACTTCCTGTGCCGGGAGGGCGTGTGCCGGCCGGTGCGATTCCGGCTGAGGCCGGCGTCGGCCGACCCGGGTGACGACCTCGTCCTGGAGGCGGCCGTCGCGACGGGGAGCCGAATGGTCGTGACGCTCAACCCGCGTGACCTGAGCGACGGGGCCGAGCGCTACGGCTTGGAACTGCTATCGCCGGGGGCGGCCCTGGCGCGATTGGGGGTGCCCGGATGAGTGCGTTGCTGGCGGAGTTGCCCGCGGACCTGCGGGCCGTGGTGACGGAAGCGGCCTCGCGGAGTGGGGTCAGCGAGGCGGCGTGGCTGGCGGAGGCGGCCCGCGAGAAACTGGCCGCCGCCCAGGAACTGGCGTACCTCGCCGAGCGGGCCGAGCGAGGAAGCCGGGTCGAGTACGACCGGGTGTTGAGCAAGGTGCCGGCGTCGCCCCCGGAGCGGGGCGACGAGCGATCGTAGGTCCGGCCGGTCCCCGTCCCCTACTGGTCCCCGCGGAACAGCACGTCCACGCCCGCGGCGTCGGCCGGCACCGTCGTCGTCCGCGCCGGGCCGCCGGCCTCCGACCAGCGGAACACCGGCGCCAACTCCGCGTGCAGATAATTCTTCGCCGGCAGCGTCACCGGGCGGCCCTCGATCACCAGCCGCACGGCGCGGTCGGTGTGGTTGAAGAACCCCACCCGCCGCGACGCCCCCGCCGCCGCACCCGCCGCCGGGAACACCTCCACCCGCGGCAGCGCCGCCAGCGGGCTCGACCGCGCCGTCGTCGGCGGGATCACCCCCGACGGACCCGACGGCAGGTCCGGTGGCAGCACCAGCGGCGGGATCGACTCGGGACCCCGCTTCGGATCCGCCTCGGGCGCCGGCGCCGGCGTCGGCACCGCCGACGGGATCGGCGGCAGCACCAGCGGCGGACCCTTCGGCTCCGTCATCTCCGGCAGGATCAGCGGCGAGCTCTTCGGGAGCGCCTTCGGCTCCTCCGGCAGCACCAGCGGCGGCACGTCCGACGCCGGCACCTTCGGCGTCACCAAGGGTGCCTTCGGCTCCGGTGCCTTCGGCTCCGGTGCCTTCGGCTCGGGCGCCTTCGGCTCGGGCGCCTTCGGGATCACCACCGGCGGCGTCGGGACCGTGTTCGCGGCGGGGCGCACCGGCTCGGGCGCCGGGGCCGGCGTCGGCGTCGCTTGCACCGGCTGGCGCGCCGCGGCGGCCGGCACCCGCTGCACCACCGGCGGCGGCAGCGGCACCTCGTAGACCGGCAGCGGGTGCGGGATCAGGTAGAACTGCTGCGGGTACAGCGGCGCCGGGGCGCACGGCGGCGGCGCCCAACACGGGTGGTACGCGGTCGCCCAGTCGGGCACCGCCGCCACGCCGAACACGGCCAGGCAGCACAGGTAGCGCGTCATCGCGGAGTCCCTTCACGACCGGCCCGCGCCGCCGTTCCCCCCGGCGACGGTCCCCTGCAGTCGGACCGGTGACGATGTTGTAGCCCGAACACGAACGGCGCCACAAGCCTCATTGTGTCTACGGCCTCCCCCCAGGGGGTCCGTCGAAGCAATGGGTCGGCTAGACGAAAGTATGTGAGAACGACCTCGGGCCACCCCACCGTCGCCTTTTCCAACACGACCGCGCCAAATCGCTCCGACCCGTGTTGCAGAACCGAACAGCTGAACCGGCACTGACCTTCTGATGAGTGCCCGGGACTTTCCACATTGCATTTCCATAATTGCTGAACCTGTTCTCATGGAACGAATTGCGGCGAATCGGATGCGGTATTGTGCGGCACACCGGCGGATTGGCACCGCGGATGCAATTGCTCTCTCCCGTGGGCGGTTGCGAGTCCCGCCCACAACGGAACTGATTAACCGTCAGCGCCGAACACCCCCTTCAGAAAAAGGGCGCGGGACTAGCCGGGTATGCGAGTCCCCGGCCGTATCCCGCGCCCCACTTCTTTTCCCACTCCCACTCCGCCCTAACTTTGCGCCCCTCTCACAATCCAATCCTTCGCGACCGCCGTCGAATCCCATAGGACTGGCAGTTTCCGCCCCCCGACGAACCCGCCCGCGCCCGACGTAAGCGTTGTTCCGACGGTCCCACCCACGCGGTTCCCGCCGACCGGTCATCCCGATGGCCTCCGGTCCGAACCGCGGGTACAGTCTCAGCACAGGAACCCTCGCCCCGCGAGCCGCGCCGCCATGGACTGCAAGACCCGCCTGTCCGTCCAGCCGCTCGAAGACCGGAGCGTGCCCGCGCTCCTCCTCTCCGACGTCCAGTTCGGCGTCGCCTTCGGCAACGGCGACACCCAGCAGTACTTCGAGCTCAAGGGCGACCCCGGGACGAACGTCCCCGGCAAGACCTACCTCGTCGTCGTCGACGGCGACCCCGGCCAGAACGCGCCGGGCGTCATCAACAGCGTCTTCGACCTGAGCGGGGCGGCGCTCGGCAGCAACGGCTACCTCGCCGTCGTGCAGGCCGGCAACGCCTTCACGTTCTCCCCCGGCACCGCCGTCCTCACCGGCACCGCCGGCGGCGGGTTCGGCGGCCTTGGCGGCACCGTCCCCGACCGCTTCTCCGACAACTCCACCCTCAGCAACCGGTTCGAGTTCATCTTCGGCACCAACTCGTTCCTGCTGGTGCGGGCCAACACCGCCCCGGTCGCCGGCGACGACGTGGACTTCGACAACGACGGGCTCCTCGACAGCGCCGCCAGCACCTGGACGGTGCTCGACTCGGTCGGCGCCGTCGGCACGTTCACCGGCTCCACGGCCCAGCACGTCGGCTACGGGAAGATCAACTTCTCCGAGGGCGGCCTCGGCATCAGCCGGTACGGCCCGACCATCACCGCCGAGTCCTACGGCCACGTCGCCCGGGTGGACGAGTCGACCGGGTACGCGCCGCTGGACTGGGTGGCCGGCCTGCCGCGGTCGGTCAACGGCGGCCCGCTCCGGTACGACGCCAGCATCTTCGGCCACCCCACCCAGCGCGAGTTCGTCGGCCTCCGCACCGACACCCTGGGCACGCCGAACTTCGCCTCGCACGTCGGCGGCCGGGTCTTCACCGACAACAACGGCAACGGCGTGTTCGACGGCGGCGACACCGGCGTGGCCGGGCAGACGGTGTGGGTGGACCGCAACGCCAACGGCCTGCTCGACAGCTACCAGGTGGTCGTGGACCCCGAGCAGTTGCCCAACGGGTTCGAGCTCACCAACTTCTTCGACCGCGTGACGCTGTCCACGTCGTCGATCAACAACCCGACGTTCGACGACAGCAGCGTGCAGGTGCAGAACATCAACCCGGGGGTGGGGACGCAGCCGACGACCGGCACCGGCATCTTCGGGTGGGGGCCGGGGTTCAACTTCTGGACCAGCGGCACCGGCCTCCGCGGCGACTTCTACCGCCCGGTGCAGTCGATCAGCCTGGACATGATCGGCACCACCATCACGGCGCAGATCGGCCGGCTGGAGGTGTTCGCCGACGACGGCACGCTGCTGGCGTTCGTGACCACGCAGGGGCTGCTCGACGGCCAGTCCGAGACGATGACCATCGACCGGGCCACGGCCGACATCGCCTACTTCCGCGCGTACCCCGACCCGACCGGCTTCCCGTTCAACTACTTCGACAACCTCCGGTTCACGCTGCCGGAGGACTCGGCGACGACGGACGCGACCGGGGCGTACAAGATCGGCCTGCTGCAGGACGGGGACTACACCATCCGCACGATCGGCGGGGCGCAGCTGCCGGCGACCATCACCGACCTGGTGCCGGTGGACAACGTGAACTTCCCGACGGGCGGCGGCATCGGCGGGGGTGGCCCCGGCGGCGGGACCGGGCTCGGCGGCCGCGGCCGGACGCTGGCCGTCGGCGGCGGCCCCGGCGCCGTGACCGTGTACGGCGCCGTCAACGGCGTGCTCAGCCAGGCGAGCATCATCAACTTCCCGGTGCTGTTCCCGGACGCCCCGTTCGACGGCACGTACCGCACCGCGACCGGCGACGTGAACGGCGACGGGATCGAGGACGTGGTGGTGGTGACCGGCCCCGGCAGCCCGGTCCGGTGGGGCGCCATCGACGGCCGCACCGGCAACACGCTCCTGGTGCCGCTGACGGCGGCGTTCTCCGGCAGCGAAGCGTTCACCGGCGGCGGGTTCGTGTCGGTCGGCGACCTCGACGGCGACGGCCGGGCCGAGGTGGTGCTGACGCCCGACCAGGGCGGCGGCGCGCGGGTCACCATCTTCAGCGTCTTTAACGTCGGGGCGCGGGTGCGCGGCAACTACCTCGGCATCTCCGACCCCAACTTCCGCGGCGGCGCCCGCACCGCGATCGGCGACGTGAACGGCGACGGCCGTGCCGACCTGCTGGTCGCGGCCGGGTTCCAGGGCGGCCCGCGGGTGGCGCTGTACGACGGCAAGCAGGTGTTCACCACCGGCCTGGCCCGGCTCACGAGCGACTTCTTCGCCTTCGACCCGAGCCTCCGCAACGGCGTCTACGCCAGCATCGGCGACGTGGACGGCGACGGGTTCGGCGACCTGGTGATCGGGGCCGGCTCCGGCGGCGCGCCGGCCGTGCGCGTCCTGAGCGGGCGGACGCTGACCCAGGCCGGCGGCCCGGGGGCGGCGCTCGCCAGCCCGATCGCCGACTTCTTCGTGAACGGCGACGCCTCCTCGCGGACCGGGGTGCGGGTGGCGACGAAGAACGTGGACGGCGACAACCGGGCGGACGTGATCGCGGGGTCGGGCGAGGGGCAGTTCTCGCAGGTGCGGGTGTACGCCGGGGCGACGACAAAGGGGCGGAGCGAGCCGGCGCCGATCCAGGACATCGACCCGTTCGGCGTGGCGCTGACCGAGGGCGTGTTCGTGGGGTGATCCGACGTGTCGGACCGACCACGCCCGGGGGTGGAAACTCCCGGGCGTTTTCGTTGAGTGGCGGGCGTCACGGTGTCACTCTGGCGAAGCTGGGTAAGTTAAATTGGGTTCACCTCCCGGATTTTCGTTGCGAGTTGTCGGGATTGTGCCTAGTTTGGTGGGTGCTGACTCTCACCCCTGACTACCACAGGATCGACCCCATGGCTCTCCGTACGCGCCCCCGTTTCGCCGCCGAACAGCTCGAAGCCCGCGAAGTCCCGGCCACCGCGTTCGGCCTCGGCACCGGCATCAACGTCAACACCCTGTTCCGGTTCGACACCGACACCCCGGCGACGCTGAGCACCCCCATCCCGGTCACCGGGCTGGCCGCCACGTTCAACCTGGTCGGCATCGACTTCCGCCCGGCGACCGGCGACCTGTACGGGTTCGCGGTCAGCGGCGCCAACACCCAGCTGTACACCATCGACCTCAACGGGGCGGCCACGCCCGTCGGCCCGGCGGTGATCGTGAACGGGATCGCGACGGCCACCAAGTACGGGGTGGACTTCAACCCGG
>DASPHQ010001089.1:0-10225 GCA_035629595.1 Urbifossiella sp.
CGTGCAAGAGATCGCCGGAACGTAGCCGGGTGGCGGCCGACGGTCAACTCCGGTGCGGCCCGTCGAGCCCCACGACGAGGAGTACGCAGGCGCCGGAGCCGGCGACTCGGGCGGTGCCGGCGGACGACCCGGGGCACGGCCCGGCACGGCCGCGGGGTGCTGCTGCAGACGACGGGGCGGCGGCCGGAGGGCGACAGCGATGCGCCCTCGTGGCCACCAGCGCTCGCGCGACGAGGTGGAGGTTCCTACCCACGGCTCGTTAACTCCGTTCTCGCCTCGCTTCCCGAAGCCTGGCGACGAGTTCCAGGCAGATCCCAAACGCGCTCGCCCCGCCACACGTCCGGACGCCCTCGGCCACCGTCCGCGCGTGCTCGGCCCCCTCGGCACACCCGCTACTGTCGCGTTCGACAACAAACCGGCTACGAACGCAGAGGCGTGCGGTACGGTCTTCGCCGGAACGCCAGCCTGAGCCAGTGGCGGAGTGTATGGTGAGATGGCCGCCTGCCGCTTGAGCCCGCCCTTGAGGCTGTGGATCGGAGGTCACAACTCGGCGGTGCTCCGTCGAAGTGGGGGCACCTCCCGCCGTCCCACTCCTTCCCGAGGAGGGTCATTCCCTCCCCCGCCCGCGGAAACCGGCGCCATCGCATTCCCCTCCAGCATGACTGGGCCGAACCCCACTACTTGCCACCGCGTCTGCAGAACGCAGCGCAGGGTGGAGATTTCCGAACCGCGGGCAGTCGGTCGGCCTATCGTGGTCTGGAACGCCAGGAGTACGCCGTGGAGATGCCCAGCCGAATCGAGTTCGACCACATGGGCATCGGCACGGTGCTCAAGCGGAACCGGCTCGCCGTCCCGGTTAACCAGCGGGAGTACGCCTGGAAGAGGGAGCACGTCGAGGATCTTTTCCAGGACTTCCAGGACGCGGTCGCGAACGGCAAGACCGCCTACTTTCTCGGAACGATCGTCCTCACCGCCGGGAGAACCCCCACCGCGATGGAAGTGACCGACGGCCAGCAGCGGCTCGCCACGACCACGATCCTCCTCGCCGCGATCCGGGACTACCTGGACACCAGGGACGATGCCAAGCTTATTGTCCGGGATGTCGACCAATACCTCTTCGACATCGACCGTAACCAGAACGGGATGGTGCCGCGCTTGACCCTCAACGTGGACGACAACGAGTACTTCCGGATCCGCATACTCCCGCCGCTGGACGGGGTCCGGAAGCCGGTCAAGCCCTCCAAGCCGTCCCACGAGAATATCGACGCCGCGGCCCGGGTCGCGGCCGAGCGGGTCCGGCTGGTCACGGACGGCTTCAGCGAACACCACAAGGTGGCCCAGCTCAATCGGTGGATCGACTTCATCGAGAAGAACGCCCAGGTCATAATCCTGAAGGTCCCGGACGACGTGAACGCGTTCGTGATGTTCGAGACGCTCAACGACCGGGGGGTCAAGACGACCCAGGCGGACATGCTCAAGAACTACCTCCTCGGGCAGGCCGAGGGCCGGACGCCCGAGGCCCAGCAGCGGTGGTCGGCGATGAAGGGGGCGCTGGAGACCGGCGACGCCGACGACGTGGTTGTGACGTACCTCCGCCACTTCCTCGTGGCGCGGCACGGCGCCACCCGGGAGAAGCAGGTCTACGAGAAGATCAAGGCCGTCATCCGGGGGCCAAACCCCACGATCCAGTTCCTCGACGAGCTCGCCGAGAGTGCCACGGTGTACGCGGCACTCACCCAGCACACCCACCCGTACTGGAGGGCGTACGGCGCCCTCGCTACCAAGATTCGCCGCCACGTCGAGACACTGAACGAACTCAACGTGGAGCAGATCCGGCCGCTCATGCTCGCCTGCGTGGCGCGGCTCACCCCGGCCGACCTGGAGAAGTCGTTCCGGGTCTTTGTGTCCTGGTCGGTCCGGTTCATGGTGTCCGGAGCCCCGACGGGCAATGTCGAGAAGTACTACGCCGGTCGGGCCCTGGAGGTGTGGAAGGGGGAGATCAGAACGGCAGCGGGGCTCGCCGACGCGATGCTCAAGTACCTGCCGGGTGACGACGCCTTCCGGACGACGTTCGCCACCTTCCGGGTGAGTAAGTCGTACCTCGCGCGGTACTACCTCCGCAGCCTCGAGCGAACCCTTCAGGACGACCCCCAACCCGAGTGGGTCGTCAACGACGACGAGACCGAGCTGAACCTGGAACACATCCTCCCCGAGGTGCCGTCGGCCGGGTGGGGGCACATCCGCCCGGTGGCCGCCGAGGGCGCGTACCGGAGGCTCGGGAACCTGGTGTTGCTAAAGGCGAAGGTGAACAGCAAGATCGGCAACGGATCCTTTGAGGAGAAGCGGAAGGCGATCACCCCGGTCGCCACGCTGGAAACGACGAAGGGGGTGCTGAAGCACGAGAAGTGGGGTCTCGAAGAGATCGACGCTCGCCAGGCTGAACTCGCCCAGGTCGCCACCCGGACGTGGCCGCTGACGATCCGCTGAGGTTCACGCTGGCGTGATATACGGCCGGGAATCACAAGGCGGGGTACCTTCCGTGCAAGCGGTCGATTCGTCACGGGTGGGTGGCCACCACCAGCCCGGACACGGTGAGCCGCGCTTCCAGGGCTGCCGTCGCGTCCGGGTCTGGCCCCGCCCCCTCGAACACCACCGTCGCCGCCCGCCCGTCGGCATGGAGGTGGACCCCCGGCGGCGGGTCGTCGGTCGTCCGGCCCAGGTGTCAGAGGCCGCCGGCGGCTTCCCAAGACGCGGCTGTGGTCCGCCGGTCGGCGAGCCACGTCGTCGCCAGGTAGAATGCCTCGAACGCCGCGCCGAAGCCCGCCGCCCCGTCCCGACACAGGCGGGCGTAGTCCGGCTGCGGGGTCAAAGCGTCGTCCGTCCGCTGGCTGCCGTCCGGTGGGTTGTCCGGAGCGCACAGGACGTACCCCACGGCCGGCCGGCCGGCCGGCTCGTCCCAGTCGAGGCATGCGAGCGGTCGCAGGTCGTACCCCTGCTCCCGGGCCCGGAGGGCCGGGATGTCGGCCTCCGGGATTTCGATCCGCACGCCGTTAAGTACGTCGGCCGGGTTCCCCGTCGGGTACACGTTCAAGGCGGCCCGCGCGGACGTGTCGGTGGCCCACCCGAGGCGGGTCAGCACGGCGTACGGCATGGCGTAGTTGAACACGCGCCGGGCCCCGAACGCGACTACCGCGCGGCGTTCTGCCCCCGGCCGGATCGTTCGGGCTGCCGACCCCGGGTCCATCAGACTCCCGTACCCGATCAGCGGGAGCCGCCGGCCGGCCCGGCCGAGGGCGGCCTCCAGTCCCTCCCACGGGTAAGGGTACCCGGGGTCGGCCCCCAACCGGGCCGCGAGCCGGCAGACCTCCTCCCAGGTCGCGTCCGGGACTTGAAACCCGCACCCGTTCATCGGTCACCCCCCGCCGACCCAGGCCACCAGTTCGGCCCGGTGCCGCTCGTCCTCTCGGGCCAGCCGGACCGGGTCGTCCGCCCGCACCTTCAGTTCGATCCCGAGCCGGGTGGCCTGCCCGATGACCGGGCCGACCTCGGCCGGCGAACGGCCGAGCGCCCGGGCGATGCGGGCGGCCACCACCAGGTTGCCCCAGTACCGGCGGTGCCGCCCGCCGTCCTTCCCGAGTTGGAACTCGAGGGCCTGGCGGACGTACAGCTCGGCCTCGCCCGCCCGGCCGAGGGCGAGCAAGGCGCGGGCCAAGCCGCCGGCGATCAGGGCCTCGTTCTCGGCGTACCGGGTGGCCACCGCCTCGTCCAAGGCGGCGGCAAGTCGCGCCGCGGCGTCGGCCGGCCGGCCGGCGAGCAGTTCGGCGATCCCCCACCCGGCCGCGTTCACCGCCCGCCACCCGCGGTTCCCCTGGTCGGCGTGGATCCCGTCGGCCTCCGCGAACAGGGCCAGGGCCTCGTCCAGTCGGTCCAGGTCCGTCAGCGCCAGCCCCCGGTTGGTCAGCCGGCCGGCGACCAGCCGAAGGTTCCCGAACCGCCGCTCCAGCGACTCGGCCTCGGCGAACCGCCTGGCGGCCGCGTCCGGGTCGCCGTTCCGCCACAGGATCAGCCCGAGGCCGTTCACCGCCCGCGCGAGCGCGAGCTCGTTTCCGGCCCGGGTCAGGAGGCGCACCGCCTCCTCCCCGGCCGACCGAGCGGGACCGTACCGCCCTCCCCAGTCGTGGCAGGTCGCCAGCCCGATCAGGTTGCGTCCGTGGGCCCCGGCGAGCCCGGCCCCCGAGGCCCGGCGCACCCCCTCGGCGAAGTCGTCGGCCGCCCGGACCCGCTCGCCCAGGTGTTCGGCGAGCGTTCCCCGCTGGTGGAGCGCGTCCGCCAGGAGGGTGTCGTCGCCCAGCCGCCGGGCTTCGGCCACGGCCTGCTCCGCCGGCTCGCGTGCCAGGTCGTAGGCCCCGACCCCCCACCAGGTGTCCGCCAGCTCGACCCGCAGTCGTGCCCGCCGGGCGGGGTCGCGGTCGCCGAGGGCCTGGATGGCGTCCAGCAGGCGGTCGCGCCGGAGCTGCCAGGGGGCCCGCGCGGCCACGGCACGGGCGGCGCCGATCAGGATGCGAGCCGACAGGGTGGGGTCCCCGGCCGCGATCGCCCACTGCTGGGCGGCTAACAGGTTGTCGCGGTCCCGGAACAGGGCGGCGATGGCGTCCGGCCCGGCCGGCGTTTCCACCAGTGCCCCGACCCGCTCCGCGAACCCGGCGTAGAACTCGGCCCACCGGCGGGCCAGCCCGTAGCCCCCGCGGCCGGTGAGGTGCCGCACGCAGCGGCCCAGACGCCGGCCCACGTGCGCCCGGCCGTATCGAGCGCCCGACCGAAGTCCTGCACCGTGCGGTACATCCAGTACCGGGTCGCGCGGCCCTCGGGGGTGCTCTCCAGCAGGCTAGCGTTGCACAACTCTCGCACGGCGATCGTCACCCCCGGCCCGGCCGGCCGGACCACCGCCCCGGCCGCCTCGGCGGTGAACCCGCCGTGGAAGGCGCACAGCTGGCGGAACACCGCCCGATGGGCGGGGGGCAGCCGGTCGTAGCTCCACCGGACGGCCGCGGTCAGCGAGTCCGACCCGGCCGCCACCGCGTGGAGTCGCCCCCGGAGCTCGACCAGAATCTCGGCCGGGGTGGCGTTCCGCACCCCCCGGGCCGCCAGGATGATCGGGAACGGCTGACCCTGCAGGGTTCGGCACAGCTCGTCTACGTCGTCCGCGTTCTCCTCGGTCAGGGTGAATCCCGGGTCACCGAAGCGGGCCGTATCCACGAACAGCCGGGCCGCCTCGGTGCGCCCCACCCGCCCGACCCAGCCCGGGGCCCGGTCCGCCTCCTCGAGGTACCCGACCCCGCGGAGGTGGACCCCCTGGGCGTCGTCCACCCCGGCCAACTGCTCCCGTGCGGTGACCAGGAGGACGACGTGCGGGGCCTGCCGCCGCCACCGACCGACGGTCTGCCGGGCGAGATCGCCGACCGGTTCCAAGTTGTTCAGCACCAGCAGTGTCGGGGGGAGGGCGGCGAGCAGGACACCGACGGCCTCGGCCGGGTCCGCAGCCCGGTCCTCCTCCCGGTCGGTCGACGGGGACCGGCCGAGCGCGAACTGAACGGCGAACGCCACCCGGTCGGCCGACGCGCGGTCCTTGAGCTCGGCGTAGAGGCAGCCGCCGGGGAAGCGGCCCCCGGCGGCCAGCCACCGGGCTACCTCGCACGCCAGCCGCGTCTTGCCGATCCCGCCCCCGCCGGTCAGCACCACCAGCCCCCGGCCCAGACCGAGTAGCCGGTCGATCTCGGCCGTCTCGGCGGCCCGGCCCACGAACGGGGTGGCGTACGCCGGCAGCTCGCCCCGCCCGCCCGGCTGGGCGGCCGGGCCTCCGAGCCCGGGGAGGATCTCGACGAGGTCGCGGAGGACGGCCGAGCTCAGCCGCTCCTGGGTGGCGAACGTCCCCCGGTCGCGCCCGAGGGCGCTGATGCGTCCGTGGTGCTCGTCCTGCGACTGCTCCTGGTCCGGGTCGGGGACGAACGTCGGGTCGCGGGGGGCCTCGGGGGTCGGCGTGTAGATGAACACCGGTCGGCCGTGGTAGACGGCCAGGTAGGCCTCCCATTGCGTGTACGAGAACCCGGGCTGGGGGCGGCCCAGGCGCTCGCCCAGCGGCGGCAGCCGGGCCGGCAGGTCCGGGTACTTCGCCAACAGGGCGGCCACCGCCGGCTCTGGGGGTATCGCACCGGCGGCCCGGCCGATCAGGTGGACGACGGCGTGGCAGTTGCGGATGTACTCGTCCAGCTTCTCTAGCGTCGACCGGCCGAGGACGCCGAAGTCCTCCTGGACCTTGACCGAGAGGGTCGGCCGGTTCAGGTCGGCGGCCAGCAGGTCGCGGTAGGACCGGAACTCCCGGGTGACGGCCGATAGGAAGAGCTGCCGGTGCTGGGGGGCGATCATCCCGACCTCCGCCGGGCCCGGTGGCCGATCGGCCAGCGGTGGGCAAAACTAGATGATATCGATCGCGGCGCGGTAAGAGCGACCGAATTACGCGGTCGAGCCATCCCAGGTACGTTCCACGCGGTTCGCCGGTTCACGCCGCGCACCCATACCCTCGCCACCATCTGGTGCAAACTCGGGCCGGCGCCAGCGACTCGGTCCAGGCCGCGTACGTGGTCCGCCCGCCGCCCGCCAGGAACACGGCGGGGCGGGCGAGTGGCGCCGGTGTCCTGTGCGGCCCCGGCACCTCGTCCGTGGTCCGCAGCTGGGTTGGGCGGTGCCCTTCGCGGTGAAGGACACCCGATCCCGGTCACACACCCGCGGATCGCGAATCCCCTCCTTTCCCGGTCCGGCCGATCATCAGCTCCGTTACCTACGCCACGGTATTCAACTGGTCGTAGTCCGTCCGGTCGAGATCCTCCACCCGCACCGCCCCGTCCCGCAGCCCAGCGAGCAGAGCCGCCGGATCGGTCGGCACCCCCCTCGGCTGCGGCCCCGGCAGCCGCTCGCCCAGCCGCGCCACCCGCCGGGTCAGTCGCATCGGGGCGTCTCCCTCCACCCGCCGGCCGCGGACGAGGTCGTCCCGCCGCACGCCGGGCAGGATGGGAACACCCTGATCGGCGGCGTGGCGGGGTCGTTCGAGTCGTTGGGCAGCAGCGGCACCCGGAGCCCGCACCGCCCGCACGTGTGGCCGAAGAACCACCCCCGGGGCGGCTTCAGGAGCCACTCGACGAGCACCCGCGGGAACTGGAACCGGGCCGGTGGCGTGGCCCACGGGGCGAACGGCCAGCAGGCCCAGTCGGCGAGGTACTCGCCGCGAACCCGGTCGCAGAGGGCGATCCCGACGGCCATCCGCAGATCCTCGGGGACCATCATCAGGAACGCCACCCGCTCGGCGTGCCCCGCGTCCACAACGGCGGCGACAGCAGCATGCCGCTCGGCCGCCTCGGCCTGGCGGCGGGCGAGGTCGGCGAGGCGGCGGTAAAAGGATCGGGCTGTCATCACAGACCCCGGCGGCGGTCAGCGTCTCGAACACTGGCGCCAGGGCGGCGGCCGGGTCGGGGAAGGCGACCACGTCAATCAGGTACGTGCCGTGGGAGGTGGCGAGCTGGAGCAGCCGGGCGCGGTGGCGGGCGTGGTCCAGTCCGGTGGATTCGATGTCCATCCCGACCGGGCTGGTAGACGCCGCGACCGCGGCGGCAACGCCCGCCAGACCCGCCTCGGCGGTGACGAGCGTGTACCCCACGGGTGACAAATCCCCCGGCCCGGTGGCGACCGAACTTTCATCGGCGCCCGGCCCACCTCGGAAGGCCGCACCGACACCCGGATCGCTGGTGACAGGTGACAAAACCGACGAAACCTCGCGCCCCGTCTCGGCCGCCCGGGCGGTAATCCTTCCCCCGCTACCGGTTACGCCGGCGGGCGGGGCCGACAGGCCGGTAGCCGCGTCCGCGTGTCCCGAGGATTCGTCATCGCCACGATCGCTCTCGGCCGGAGTATGACAGCCGCCATCGGCGGGGGTTTTGTCGGTTTTGTCAGCTGTCACCAGCGGGTTCGGGCTCGCCGCCAACCCGCCGCCGGCCGGTTCAGCGGCGGCGGTGACCGACGACCGGCCGCCGCTTCCTTCGAGCCACCCGCCGGCCACCTGCGATCGGGCCGAACTGCGGCCGCAGTCGTCGGTGACAGCTGACAAAACCGACAATACCTCCCCCGCTCCCGCCGCGGCCGCGGTCGAAGTGGCCGGCCCGTCGCCGGTTGCGGCCGACGCCCCCCGGCCGCCCGGGGCGGGGCCGCCCGGAGGGTCGGGGGTTTCGTCACCCCCGCCGGGCCCTCCCCGGCCACCGTCGTCGGCGTCCGGGTCGTCGGCGTCGGCGTCCCGGCCGGCCGCCGGGTCGGGGACGAACGCCCGGGACGGCCGGCCCCCGGCCGACCCGGCCACGACGGCGACCCACTGCCCGAGGCCGAGCCCGACCAGCGACTCCAGCGCCGCCTCGGCGTCGGCCGCCGCCCGGTACTTCTTCTTGTTGGACCGCTGGAGGGTGCGCGGGGTGACCCGGCCGCCGTGGCGGTCGGCCAGCCGCAGGACCGTCTCGGCCAGCTCCCGCGTCTCGGCCTCCGCCGTCTCCTCCCCGAGCATCTGGTACACCCGCTCGGCCTCGGCCGCGAACCACTCGGCCAGCGCGATCCCGGCCCGCACGCTCGCCGCCCCCACCGGCTCCAGGGCCACCTCCCCGGCGCTCACGGAGTTGCACACTTGGTGGAGCAGGGCCAGCCGGGCCGCGTACCCCTCGAGCTTCGAGAACGCCGCCGCCAGGTCGCCGGTCGTGTCCGCCTGCCGCTCCGCGAACCGGCCGTAGAACGCCACCCATTCCCGCTTCCCCTCTGGCGTGAGGGGGAGGGCCACCGGGAACGGGTTGCCGCCGTCGTCGGTGTGCGGCAGCAGCCCGAGCAGCCCCTCGACCAGCCGCTGGTACGCGGCCTCGGCCGCCGGGTCGATGTCGTCCTCGCACCACACCTTCAGCCGCTTCGGCGGGTACGCGAACAACAGCCGCGCCGGCACGCCCGCGCTGAAGTGGTCCGGCGTCAGGGCCGTGCGGAACACCCCGGGCTGGATGCCGCCGGCGATGCTCACCCCCACCCCGTCCACGAAGATGGTCCGCGGCTCGCCGGTCTTGCGGTCCACGCACAGGGTGCCGAGCGCGTGGAGCTCCAGCCAGTTGGCCTGGTCGCTGCCGCCCTTGGACTTGTACTGGTTGAAGCTGGCCAGCCACCCGCTCGCCTCGTCCCGGCCGACCAGGAACCGGGTCGGGTTCTTCGCCAGCAGCCCGGCGAGGGCCTCGACGGTGGTGTCGCGGGAGTAGAACCGGGGGCACGGCGGCTCCTCCGGCGGGTCGCCGGGGTCGTCGTCCTTCATCTGCTTCTTCCGCCGCTCGTACTCCCGCACCTCCGCCCGGTACGCCTCCAGGGCGAGGCGGTTGGCCTTCAGCGCCGCGACCTGGAGGGTGATGACCGGGGCCAGGACCCGCTTGTACGGCGGGGACTTGAGGACGCCGGAGTCGCCGATCACGACGGCCCAGATGACGGCCGGCTCACACCACGACGCCTTGAGCCGGATCGTCCGCGTCATGCCGATCATGCCGCCGCACACGGCGAGGGCGGGGAGCGCGGCGTAGGCCGGGTCGCAGCGCATGGCGGCGGCGACGGACTCGACGAACCCGCGGACGGCAGCGGGGAGGTACTCGGTCGGGAACGGCCGCCACGGCGGCAGCGGGGTGTACCGCACGGTGCCGCCCCCGCCGGCCGGCTTGGCGCCGCCGGCGGCGGGCTTGGGCGGGTCGCGGTCGGGGAGGCCGAGCCAGTCGCGGACGCGGGACACGACGGCCTCGGCCTCGGCGGCCCCCAGCCCCGGGTCGAGCATCTTCGCGAGCGCCGGCAGCCCGGTCATCGGCTTCCCGTCCCGCAGCCGCTTCCTGGCGTCAGCGACGGCGTTCGGCCCTTCGCCGCGGAGGACCTTCTCCAGCTTGTCGGCGTCCTTCATGGCGGCGAACACGGCGGCGATGAACTTCACCACGGTGTCGTCGTCGGCCCACCCGGCGCGGACCCCGAGGTTGGCGAGCAGCAGCACGAGGTCGTGCCGCACCTTCGGCTTCGCGTACCGGGCGACCAGCACCGCCGCACCGATCTGGCGGACGGCGGCGACCAGGTCGGCCCCGGGAACCGAGGCCGGCGCCCCCTCGCGGACCCAGGTGACCTCCTTCCCCTT
>DASPHQ010001090.1:0-2557 GCA_035629595.1 Urbifossiella sp.
TCGGGAAGGGAGGTGATGCGAAGGATGACCGCCAGCACGACCCGTCACCCCGTCTCACGCGAGACGCCGGGGACGGTGCGCGCCGCGCCCCTCACCACGACGCTTCCGAAGCGTCAACGCGCCCCTCCGTCACCCCCAACGCCCCAGGAAGTTCCTGGAACGGCACCGTCCTCAAGGCGTTCGACGACCGCCTCCACCGGGCCGTGGCGGTGAAGGTGCTCGCGCCGCAGCTGGCCGCCAGCGGCGCCGCCCGCACGCGGTTCGAGCGCGAGGCCCGCAGCGCCGCCGCCGTCCGCGACGAACACGTCGTGAACGTCTACGCGGTCAGCGAGCCCGGCGACCCGCTGCCGTACCTGGTGATGGAGCTCGTCGCCGGCCAGACGCTCCAGGCGAAGATCGACAAGGCCGGCCCGCTGCCGCCGAAGGAGGTGCTGCGGATCGGGTCGCAGATCGCCCGCGGGCTGGCGGCGGCGCACAAGCAGGGGCTGATCCACCGCGACATCAAGCCGGCGAACATCCTGCTGGAGAACGGCGTCGAGCGGGTGAAGGTGACCGACTTCGGCCTCGCCCGCGCCGCCGACGACGCCAGCCTGTCGCAGTCGGGGGTGGTGGCCGGCACGCCGATGTACATGAGCCCCGAGCAGGCCCGCGGCGACACCCTCGACACGCGCAGCGACCTGTTCAGCCTCGGCAGCGTGCTGTACGTGCTGTGTACGGGCCGCCCGCCGTTCCGCGCCGACTCCACGCTGGCGGTGCTGAAGCGCGTCGTGGAGGACGACCCGCGGCCGGTGCGCGACGTGAACCCCGAGGTGCCGCGCTGGCTGGCCGACGTGGTGGCGAAGCTGCACGCGAAGGCGCCGGCCGACCGCTTCCAGACGGCGCAGGAGGTGGCCGACCTGCTGTCCGGCTACCTGTCCGAGTTGCAGCAGCAGGGGACGGTGGTGTCGCGGGTGGCGCCGCCGAAGCCGGTCGCGGCGCGGACCGGCTGGGGCTGGTGGTTCGCCGCCGCGCTGATCCTCGTCGGGGTGCTGACGGCCGGCGGGGTGCTCGGCCAGTCCGACCCGCCGGAGCCGCGGCGCGCGGTCCACTTCGACCTGGCGATCGCGTTCGCGATGTTCGGGCTGCTGGCGCTTGTGCCGACGGCGGCGCTGCTCACGTTCAGCCGCCGCTGGGGCGCCCGCGGGCTCGGCGTGGCCGGCGCCGGGCTGCTCGGCTCGGCGGCCAACGGCGGGCTCGGGCTCCTCAGCCCCGTCGTCGTCAGCGCTCCGCCGCAGCCGGCCGTCCTCACGCTGCGGCTGAGCAACACGGCGATGCAGTACCGGGTGGACGGGACCGGCCCGCACATGACCGGGGTGTCGGTGGTCGAGGTGCCGCTCGAGCCGGGCGAGCACTGGGTCTGGTTCCAGCTCGCCGACCGGGCGTACCAGACGGCGAAGTTCCGCCTCGAACCCGGCGCCCGGAACGAACTGGTGGTCACGGCGGCCGTCGGCGGGTTCGCGACGGCGACGCTGGACGGGACGCCGGTCGGCGTGGCCGGCGGACCGGGCCTGCCGCCGACGCGGGCGCTGCAAGCGCCGTTCGACGCCGCCACGGCCCGCGACGCGCAGGAGGCGTGGGCGAAGCAGCTCGGCGTCCCCGTCGAGTTCACCCACCCGTCCGGCCCGACCTTCCGCCTCATCCCGCCGGGCGAGTACGGCATGGGCTTCACCGACGCCGAGCTGGCCGCCGTCCGGACGAGTCTCCAGGCGCTGCCGAACGTCGGCGACTACCAGCGGTTCGCGGCCGCGTCGAGCGGGCCGCGGCACACCGTCCGCATCACCCGGCCGTTCTACCTCGCCAAGCACGAGACCACCGCCGGCCAGTTCCGCCGGTTCGTCGAGGCCGCGAAGCACACCCCGACCGGGACGGTCGACTGGCAGTCGTTCGTCACCCCCGGGCAGGAAGAAAAGCAGCCGGTGGTCGGGGTGAGTTGGGCGGACGCCGAGGCGTTCTGCCGCTGGCTCGGGCCGGGGTACGAGCTGCCGAGCGAGGCCCAGTGGGAGTACGCCGCGCGGGGCGGGGCGCCCGGCCTGTGGTCGTTCGGCAACGACCCGACGAAGCTGCTCGACCACGCCGTCGTCGGCCAGGCCTGGCCGAAGCCCGAGCCGGTCGGGCTGAAGGCGCCCAACCCGTTCGGCCTGTTCGACGTCCACGGCGGGGCCGACGAGTGGTGCCGCGACTGGCACGTCCGCGACTTCTACCGCCGGTCCCCGATCGACGACCCGGTAAACCTGGAGGAGCCGACCGACCCGAACACCGGGCGGGCGTCGCGGGGCGGGTCGTGGAACGCGGCGGCGGTGTACTCGCAGGTCGCGTTCCGGGCGTTCGACCACCCCACCCGGCCGAACCTCCCGAAGGGCTTCCGCGTGGCGCTGACCGGCGACCTGAAGGCGGCCGTCGACGCCGCCGCCCGCGGGTCGGCCGAGCCGGGGTTCGTGTCGCTGTTCAACGGCCGCGACCTGACCGGGTGGAAGGCGCACCCGGACCAGCCCGGCGGGTGGCGGGTGGACGCCGGGCA
>DASPHQ010001091.1:0-4671 GCA_035629595.1 Urbifossiella sp.
TAATAACCAATAACAAATAACAAATAACAAATAACCAAGAGGCGGTATCTTTCTGTTGCACTGTCCCGCCCGTTGGCGGCCCGCGCCGGGGCACGGAACCGTTACCGGGGGTGGGCGTTACCCACCACCGCGCCCTGTGGAGCCCGGACTTTCCTCCCCGGGGGAAGGATGAAGGATGACGGCTGAAGGATGAACCAGAATCGTGCAAAGCCCGGCTCGGTTCATCCTTCAGCCGTCAACCTTTATCCTTCCATCCGCGGCGGCCGTCCCGCCGGCCGTCAGACCCGTTTCTCAACCTACCTGCCGCGGCGGTCGCGGGTAGGGCGCTGGCCGGGTTCCCCCCGCCGCCCACAATAAGCCCGATGACCACCGCCACGCTCGACCGGACAGCCGCCGCCCCGCCGGGGTTCGCGGGCGGCGCGGTCACCGTCGGCAACTTCGACGGCGTTCACCTCGGCCACCGCGCCCTCGTCGCCGCCGCCGCCCGCCGGGCGCACCACCTCGGCGGACCCGCCGTCGCCGTCACCTTCGACCCGCCGCCGTACCAGGTGCTCGTACCCGACGCGCTGCCGCGGCCGCCGCTCACCACGATCGCCGACCGGGCCGACCTCTTGCGCGCCGCCGGCGCGGATCGGGTGATCGTGTACCGCCCCGACCGGGTGCTGCTGGCGCTGCCGCCGGCGGCGTTCGTCAGCGGCGTGCTCCTCGGCCAACTCGGGGCGAAGGCCGTCGTCGAGGGCTACGACTTCCGCTTCGGCCGCGGCCGCGCCGGCGACACGGTGCTGCTGCGAGAGCTGTGTGCGGCCGCCGGCGTCGGCTTCGAGGAGGTGCCGCCGCTGACTGACGGCGACGGGCCGGTGTCGAGCAGTCGGGTGCGGGCGGCGCTGTTGGATGGGAACGTGGAAGCGGCGGCGGCGCTGCTCGGCCGGGCGTACCGCGTTTCGGGAACGGTCGTGACCGGCGCCCGCCGCGGCCGCACCCTCGGCTTCCCGACCGCGAACCTCGCCGACGTGCCGACCGTGCTGCCGGGCACCGGCGTCTACGCGGTCCGCGCCGTCGTCGGCGGGGCGACGTGGCCGGCGGCGGCGAACGTCGGCCCGAACCCGACGTTCGGCGAGGACGCGCGGAAGGTGGAGGTTCACCTCATCGACTTCGCCGGCGACGTGTACGGGGCGGTGTTGGGGGTCGAGTTCGTGGCGAAGCTGCGCGACACGCGGCCGTTCGGCGGCGCCGCGGAACTGGCGGCGCAGCTCGGCCGCGACGTGGCCGAGGCACGGGTGCGGCTCACGGCGTAGCCCCCGCCTCGCGGCGGAAGCGGTCGAACTCGGCCTGGTCGAGGAATACGCCCGGGGAGAAGTTCGGGCCGGCCCGGGAGAAGGCGTCGCGGGCCACCTCGTGCCGCCCCGTGACGCTGGCGACGAGCGCGAGCACCTGCGTGTAGTACCTCTCCCCCGGCAGGCCCGCCTCCAGCGCCCGGCACGCCGTCCACACCATGGCGAACACGTCGTCGGCCTGGTAGTGGCGGGCCGCCGCCCCGCGGTCGACCTGGCCTTGCGGGCCGGCGATTGAGTGGTTGGCGAACAGGTTCGACAGCATCCCCGCCTGCAACCACCCGTCGCCGGGGTACAGCGCCATCGCCCAACAGGCGCGGAGGTAGTCGGCCCCGTCGCGGCTGCCGTGCCACTTCGGGTGAAGGTATTCGAGTCGCAGGTCGCACGCCGCGCGGTTGTCCGGGTTGGCGTGCAGCGCCCGCCGGAACGCGTCCTCCATGTCCGCCCGGTCGCCGCCGAGGCCGAGGCACACCGCCAGCATCCGCGTCGGGGCGGAGTACCCGTCGGGGTCGGCGTCGGCGGCGTCCTGCAGCACCCCGCGGGCCTCGCGGAGGTGTTCCCGAAACGTCTCGAAGGCGGCCGCCGGCACGGTGTCGGCGAAGCCGCCGCCGCGGGCGTCCCACGCGAGGTTCACCAGCCCCTCGCCGCGGACGCTGCGGCGGAGGTAGTCGCGGCCGTTGGCCCGGCGGATGTGGCGGTCGAGGTCGGCGAGCACGTCGGCCCGCGCCGCCCCGCCGGCCAGGCGGTAGTCCTGCCAATCCCGGGCGATGTCGATGAGGAGTTCGTCCGCGACGAGGGTGCGCGTCCGGGCGGCGGCCTCGAACAGCTGCCAGAAGCGCCCCTCCCACTCGGCCGCGTCCGCCCGGAGCGGGTCGCTCGGGCGGAGCCGCCGCGCCGCCCACAGCCAGTCGATCACGGCGGGGAGGCGGTGAATCGGCGGGTACTCACTGTCGAAGTAGCGCTCGACCTCGGTGCGGAACTCGGCCGGGTCGTTGTTCTCGGCACGGGTGACCTTGCTGTAGTGCCAGTAGCGGATGAACGGGTCGTCGCAGCCGGCCCGGATCGCCGCAACAACGGCGGTCCGGGCTTCCCACACCATCGGCTCGGACGTCTGCTCGGCCAGGAGGAGTTCCGCCCCCATCCGGACCTGGACGTCGAACACGGCGCGGGCGGCGTCGGCCCACGGGGCGTCCTTCCCCGGCGTCGTTTCGAACACCCCGAGGGTGGCGGCCCGCAGCGCCTTCCGGTGCGCCTCCCACACGGCGGCGCGCCGGCCCGGATCGACCTTCGGCAACTCGCCGCGCTCGTCGAGCCGGCGGGTCCACTCCGCCGCGAGGGCGGCCCGGCGCGCCTCGGCGTCCGCGAAGCTGCGGGGGGCGCCAGTCGGTCCGCCGGGGACGGCGTCCGGGGCGGGGATCGGTCGCGGCGGCTCGGCGGGAACGGCGGCCGCGTCCGGCTTCCGCCGCGGCGGGTCCGGTACGACGACGATGACGCACAGGATCACGGCCGCGGCACCAAGCACCGACTCGACGGCGTAGGACGGACCGGGGAGGCGCATGGAACGCACCAGGGGCGCGGGACGGCTACTTCGATTGTCGCGCCAGGCGGAGAGGTGTCAACGGGAAACCGCAGGCGCGTCGCCGCTCGCGGCGGTGCAGGCGCTCTTGCACCGCCACGAGCGCGGCAAACAGTGGGGCACACCGGAGCGGTGTCCGATTCTCCGACGTGGGTAAATGGTAGGGGATGAGAAAACTGGGGAATTCGCTTGGAGTGAGTCCGACCTGCTGTGTAGCTTCTCGGGATACGTTCACGGCTTAATTCGAGTTTGTGACCGAGGGTGGTGCCCAACCCGCGGACGCGCCTGCGCTTGGGAACCCCTCGGGAGACGTAACTACCGCCCCAACGACTCGCACTTTGAGGGACTTATGACCGGCGACTTCCGGAACTGGGTGGCCCGCCTGTTCCAGTCGAGGACCGCGGCCCGCGCCGCGAACCGCCGGCCCGGCCCGCGCTTCCGCATCGAGACGCTCGAAGACCGCGTCGTTCCCGCGACCACCATCACCATCCAGGAAGCCGCGGGCAACCTCGACAGCTCCCTCAGCGCGACGGACGGGACGGTCGGAGCCTTCGAACTCGCGGGCGTTCCCGGCACGATTTCCCGGGCCGCCCTCGAGTCGGTCGGACCCGGGGTTCCGATCAGTATCACGGCCGAGAACTCGATCTTCTTCGACGCGCCCCTCTCCACGATCTCCCTCCAGACCGACGCCACCACCGGTGCCCAGTTCGTCGCGAGCAACGGCAGCGTCACGTTCGGCAACCCAGCCAACAGCCTCACCACCGCCGGCGGCGACTTGACTCTGGTGGCGATTTCCGGCGTTCCCGCGCTGTTACTCGGGAACCTCGCCACTGCCGGCGGCGACGTGAACCTCGTCGGCGACGTGGTGGCGCTCGACGGCACGGTGGACGCCGGGACGGGGACGGTGGCCGTGCGGCCCGTCACCGCCGGCGTGGACGTGACCCTCGGCAGCGAGGTGGGCGGCACGATGAGCCTGACCCCCGCGGAACTCGGCGGCATCACCGCCGGCGTCCTGCGGGTCGGCGACGCGACCACCGGCGACATCAGCGTCACCGCGGCCATCACCCTGGGCGCGGGCGTTCCCACGCTGAGCCTGAGCAGCGACGACACCATCACCAACACTCCGAACGGCAGCCTGTCCGTGGCGAACCTGCGGGCCAGCAGCGCCGACGGGGTGACCCTGGACAGCGCGGCCAACGACGTGGACACCCTGGCCGGGTCCGCGACCGCCGTCGGGGCGAGCTTCTCGTTCACCGACGCCGACGACCTGACCATCGGCGTCGTGGACGGGACCACTGGCGTGTCAACGGCCGACGGCCCCCTCACGCTCGTGACCGGCGGGGCTCTGACGATTCACGCGGTCCTGTCGGCCTCCGGCGGGGATCTTATCACGCTGAACTCCGCCGGCCCGGTGACCCAGGCCGCGGGGGTGCCCGCCAGGGTCACGAGCCAGCTGTTGCTACTCCTGGGCGCCGGCCCGTTCACCCTCGACAACCCGGCCAACCAGGCGTTCGTGCTCGCGGCCAACACCACCGGCGCGATCACCTACGTGGACTCGCTCCCCTTGCTCGTCTCTTCGGTGGCCGGCACCAACGGCGTCGTGTCGAACAACAACCCGATCAGCATCTCCACCGTGAACGCCGACCTGAGGGTATCCGACTCCCGCGCCGGCGCCGACGTGGACGCCGGCACCAGCACAGTCGCCCTCACCGCCGGCGGCATGGCAGGGCAGGACCGGCTGCTGAACATCATGGCCAACGCCGG
>DASPHQ010001092.1:0-9891 GCA_035629595.1 Urbifossiella sp.
GAGGCCGGCGTGCGGCTGCTCGTCGGCGGGGTCGCCGACGTGGGGCAGTTCCAGGCGCTGCTCGCCGACGCCACGCCGGAGCTTCGGCGGTCGGGGGGGTGGCAGGCGCACCGGCCGGCGGCGCTGCGGGCCGACGGGACGCTGCCGACCGGGATGGGCGGGTGCGAACACTGGCTGTGGTGGCACGAGCCGCTGGCCGCGGTGCCGCTGGTGCGCGGCGAGCGCGTGCTGCTGCTCGGTCCGGCGGCGTACCCGGCGACGTGGGATTCGGCGGTGCGCTTCCCGGAACTGGCCGCGACGCTGACGGTCCTGGCGGAGCTGACGCCGGCCGAGGTGGCGGCCCGGCTCGGCCGCCCGGCCCCGCGGGCGCTGGCGCGGGCGGCGTGAGCGGGCCGACCCGTCACGCCGGCCACGCCGCGTTCTGCAGCACCACGCGGTAGCCGTCGGGGTCGGCGAACGTGCGGCCGCGGCGGTCCCAGTACGGGTTCTCGGCCGGCACCGACCGATGTCCCTGCCCCTCCAGCCGCGCCACCGCGGCCCGCCACGCCTCCTCGTCCGGCAGGTAGAACACCAGCAGGTGTTCGCCCGACGGGGCGCCGCCGGCGCGGTGGCCGGGGCGGCGGGTGAATTCGAGGTGGTAGCCGCCGCCCGCCCGGCCGAGCATGACGCCGTCGAACCCGTCGTGGTCGCGGAACGCCGACAGCACGGCGAGGCCGAGGCCGTCGCGGTAGAAGGCGACGACGGCGTCGAGGTCGTCGGTCGGCCGGGCCACCCGCAGGTGTGCGTGAGTCGTGTCGTCCACGTCCGCACCTCCGAGTGGGGTGACAGCTTTCGGCAGTCGCGGTGTGCTCGGGGATTGAGCCCGGAGGGCGACGGCGTGTAGCCCGGGGTGGAACCCCGGGCGGCGTCCGCGGTGTCACAACCACGTGGCTCCCTCGCACCACGCCATCGCGGGCGCGGCGCACGACGCAACGGCGACGGCGCGGTGTCACAACCGCGTGGCTCCCTCGCACCACCCCATCGCCCGCCCGGGGTTGCACCCCGGGCTACACGCCGACGCCCTCCGGGCTCAAGCCCCGAGCCGACCACACCCACGATCCCGCGAGTGTACCCCGGCCGCGGGCCGCTACAATACCCGGATGGTCACCGCTCCCGAACTCCTGGCCCCCGCCGGCGACCGCGAGGCGCTCCGCGCCGCCGTCGCCAACGGGGCCGACGCCGTCTACTTCGGCCTCACCGGGTTCAACGCCCGCGCCCGCGCCGCCAACTTCACCCCGGCCGAACTGCCGGACGTGATGCGCTTCCTCCACGGCCGCAACGTCCGCGGGTTCGTCGCGCTGAACACCCTCGTCTTCTCCGACGAACTCCCCGCCGCCGCCGAACTGCTGAGGGCGTGCGCCGCCGCCGGCGTCGACGCCGTCATCGTGCAGGATTTGGGGCTGGTCCGCCTCGCCCGCCGGCTGGCGCCGACGCTCCCCGTTCACGCCAGCACCCAGATGACGCTCACCGAGCCGCGCGGCATCGCCTTCGTGCGGCGCCTCGGCGTCGAGCGCGTCGTGCTGGCGCGGGAGCTGTCGCTGGACGACATCCGCAAGGTGACCGCGGCGACGGACGTGCCGGTGGAGGTGTTCGTTCACGGGGCGCTGTGCGTGGCGTACAGCGGCCAGTGCCTCACGAGCGAGGCGCTCGGCGGCCGCAGCGCCAACCGCGGCCAGTGCGCCCAGGCCTGTCGCCTGCCGTACGAGATGGTCGTGGACGGCGAAGTGCGCGACCTCGGCGACCGCGCCTACCTCCTCAGCCCGCAGGACCTCGCCGCCTACGACCGGATCGCGCCCCTGACGGCCGCCGGCGTGGTGTCGTTCAAGATCGAGGGGCGGCTGAAGGGCGGCCCGTACGTCGCCGCGACCACGCAGACGTACCGCAAGGCGATCGACGCCGCGGCCGGCGGTCAGACCTATCGCATGAGCCGGCGGGCGGAACTCGACCTGGCGCAGACGTTCAGCCGCGGCCTCACCACCGGCTTCCTCGACGGCGTGAACCACCAGATGCTGGTGCGCGGCCGCTTCCCCAAGAGCCGCGGCGTGCGGATCGGGCGCGTCGCCGCGGTGGGGCGGAACGGCGTGCGGATCGAACCGGCGGAAGCGGTGCCGGAGCTGGTGAAGCCCGGCGATGGCGTCGTGTTCGACCTGGGCCGGCCGCAGGAGGAGGAGCCGGGCGGGCGGGTGTGGACGGTGGCGCACGCGGGCCGGCTGGTGGAGCTTCAGTTCGAGCCGAACGCCCTCGACCTCGCGGCGGTGCCGGTCGGCTGCGACGTGTACAAGACCGACGACCCCGCCCTGCGGAAGCGGCTCGAATCGAGCTACGCTCAGGACAAGCCGGCGCGCCGCGTCGCGCTGGCGGCGCGCCTCGCCGGCACGCTCGGCGGCGCGCTCACGCTGACGCTCACCGACCCCGACGGCGCCACCGCCGACGCGACGTGGGCGGGTCCGCTGGAGGCGGCGGCGAAGCGGCCGACGACCGCCGACGAGCTGCGCGACCAGCTCGGGCGGCTCGGCGACACGCCGTTCGAGCTGGGGGCGCTGGCGGTCGAGCTGCCGGACGCGGTGATGGTGCCGCGGAGCGTGCTGAACGACCTCCGCCGCCGCGCCGCAGCCGCGCTCGCCGGGCGGGCGCGGGCGCACCCGGTGGCAGACGAGGGGGCGCTCGAAGCGCTCCGTTCCGCCGCTCGCGGCGGTGCAGCGCCTTGCAACGCCGAGAGCGGCGGACCCCCGAGCCTCACCGTCCTCGTCCGCACACCCGAACAGCTCGACGCCGTGCTGGCGTGGCAGCCACCGGCCGGGTTCCCGCGGCCCGCGGCCGTGTACTGCGACTTCGAGGACCTCCGCCGCTACGCCGACGCGGTACCTCGCGGCCGCGCCGCCGGCATCCCCATCGGCGTCGCCCCGCTCCGCGTCGTGAAGCCCGGCGAGGACGGCTTCCAGTCGCTGGTCGCCCGCGCCGACCCCGACATTGTTCTCGTCCGCAACCTCGGGTCGATCGAGTACTTCCGGGCGGAGCTGCCGCGGGCGCGGCTCGTCGGCGACTTCAGCCTGAACGTGGCGAACGAGCTGACGGCCGACGTGCTGGTGCGCGAGGGGCTGGACCGGCTGGTGCCGAGCTTCGACCTGAACTGGGAGCAGCTGGTGGCGATGGTGCGGGCGTCCGACCCCGACTGGTACGAGCCGGTGGTCCACCAGCACATGCCGATGTTCCACATGGAGCACTGCGTGTTCGCGGCGTTCCTGAGCACCGGCAAGGACCACCGCGACTGCGGCCGGCCGTGCGAGGAACACAAGGTCGAGCTGCGCGACCGGGTGGGGGCGGCGTTCCCGGTGCTGCCGGACACCGGCTGCCGGAACACGGTGTTCAACCGCGTCCCGCAGAGCGCCGCCGAGTACGTCGGCCGGATGCGCGGGCTCGGGCTGACGCGCTTCCGCGTCGATCTGTTGCGCGAGTCCGCGGCCGAGGTGGCGCCGCTGCTGGACCGCTACGCGGCGGTCGTGAGCGGGGCCGACGACGGCCGCGCCGTGTGGCGGCAGCTGCGGGCGCTGAACCAGTTGGGCGTGACCCGCGGGACGTTGCAGGTGGTGTAAGGGGACGCCCACCCGGTCCAGCGGGCCTCAGCCGGTCGTCGGAGACCCCGAAGGCCGCTCAGGATGCGGTCGGCCGCCGCGGCGCAGAGGAAGGCTTTCATCCCGAGCAGCGGGAACCCGTACCGCCCGTAATAACTCACCACGACGTACGGGAGCAGCCAGCCGCCGACACGACGGCCGCCGCGGCGCGACGACGAGCACCACCAGCGCCAGGAGCGGCCTGGCAGGCGGCCCTCAAGGGGCTGGCCCTTCCCTGGCCGCAAGGCCGGATCGGTGCGGACGGTGCGAGTGGCGTGTCCGGCGCGCCGGCGGACTGGCCGCCCGGCTGATACCGAATCCGATTGATCCGTCGCCGTTCGCCGCAAGTGCCGTCCGGGCAAGGACTCGGGTCGTGCCCGGCACGGCGGTGTCGGTCCAATAGTGATTCCTCCAGTTGACTCAATGCTTCTGGGACTGGGTCCCCCCTTTCCCTGGAACCAAGTATCCCCGCCCGAATGACGCGGGCGGCGAACGGCAACGAATCAACCCGATGTGGTATCACCCGCCAAAACTCAGAGGCACACCCGCGACGTCGTCCGGGGTTGACCCGCCCGCGCGAAACCGGAAGATTCCCCCACCCCGTCCGCCGGAGCGCCGCGTGAGCGTCCCCCCCGACCTCGAACCCGCCCTCCGGGCCGTCGAGCCGGCCGCCCGGCTGGTGTCCGAGCGGAAGCTGCGGAAGGTGCTGTTCTACCTCCGCGACCACGACTACGCCGCCCCCCTCAACCCCCACCTCCCCCTCTGGATCGACCGACAAGACGCCCTCGCCGCCGACGTGCTCCTCCCCGAAACCCTCGCCGGCACCGAACCGCGGCTGCTGCTCCTCACCGCCCCCGACGACCGCGGCTGGCACCACGAAGCGACGCCCGAACTGCTCCGCCACTACTGGCGGCTCCTCTACCAGGCAGCGATTCGCGCCGCCATCGACGAGAAATTCCGCGAGGACGAGCTGACCGTCGGCGGCTGCCGCGAACGGCTCCGTCGGCTCGGCGCCGCGGCGGCGCGCGAGGTCGAGTACGTCCTCGAAACGGACCACCTCGCCGACCACGACGAGACCGCGGCCGGCGTCTACCGGGCGTTCGCCGCGACGTACCTCGACCTCCACGCCTTCGCCCCCGAGTCGGTGGACGAGTTCTTCCCGTCGCTGCCGCCGCCGGCCGCCGTCCTCGCCGTCCTGCGGACCGACGTGCCGGTCGAGGAGCTGCTGGAAAAGACGCGCCCCGCCGGCGCCGCCGACGCCCACCGGCCGGACGACCCCGCCACCACCTACGGCGACGCCGACGCGCCCGCCGAGCTGCCCGACGCGCCCGAGCCGTCGGCGCTGCTGGCGAAGGCGAGCGACGCCGAGGCGAAGGGGAACCTCGTCCGCGCCGCCGTGCTGTGGATGCAGGCCGACGCCGCCGACCCCGGCCGCGCCCGCCACGCGGTGCGGGCCGCGATCGGCCGGCTGGTCGACGGCCTCGGCGGCGTGTTCCACTGGGACGACCCGACCCGGCGCGAGTGGCGGCAGGCGCTGCTGCCGCTGCTGACGCCGGCGGCGCGCGGGAACTGGTCGCGGGCGGCGCGCTGCCTGTACGAGCTGCAGACGATCACCGCCGACCTCGGCCGCGAGGTGTTCGCGGTGGACCTGTCGGAGTTCCTCCGCACGTTCGGCCGCCGGCCGGTGAAGCGGCCGCTGCCGCACGCCCGCGGGGTGCGGCTGCTCGTCCGCCTCCGCGCCGCGTTCGCGCAGCTCGTCCGCGCCGCCCTCCCGCCGCGCGAGCACCTGCGCCTCGACCGCCTGTTCCACCACGAGCTGCACCACCTCGAACACCACGTCCGCGACGAGCTGGCGCCGGTCGTGCGGGCGGCGCTGGCGGCGAGCGGGTTCGCGGCCGAGAACCGCGTCGAGGAGGTGGCCCGCGAGAAGGTCGTGGCCGAGCTGCTCGACCGCGCCTGCGAGCGCGGCTTCATCCGCCTCGGCGACCTGCGCGACGCGGTCGCCCGCAACCAGCTGAAGATGCCCGACCTGGCGGGGCCGGGCGAGCTGCTGGCCGGCGACCCGCTCCTCCGCGCCGACACCCGGCTCGCCCACGACCTCGACGGCGTCTACCGCCGCGGCGAGTTCTACCTGCGGCTGTTGCAGCGCGGCAGCTCCGTGTTCTTCGGCACCCACTGGGGCCGGCTGCTGACGCTGTACGTGCTGGCGCCGTTCCTCGCCGCGTACCTGGCGCTCATGATGGTGGACGAGATCCACCACCTCGGCGGCAGCGCGGCGAAGTTCGTGACCAAGACGCTCGCCGGGAAGCCGAAGCCGGAGGCGGAGGTGGTCGAGCCGGAGGGCTTCGCGCTGGACGAGGACGGCTGGGTCGTCATCAACCCGCAGGCGGCGCTCGACATCGGCAAGCAGGCGGTCACGTCGTCGGCGAAGGCCGAGACCCACGACGGCGTCACGTCGGTCCCGTCGGTGTTCTGTTGCGGCGTCTTCCTGCTGCTGATGTTCCACGTCCCGCCGTTCCGCCGCGCCGTGTTCGCCGGGCTGCGCGCGATCGGGCGGGCGCTGCGGTTCGTGCTGTGGGACGTGCCGCGGATGGCGCTGCGGTCGGCGGCGGTGCGGGCGGTGCGGTACAGCGGGCCGGTGCGGTTCTTCGACCGCCACCTGTTCGGCGCGGTGGCGTTCACCGCCGTCGTGCTGCTGGGGCTCGTCCTCCTCGGGGCGAGCCCGGGGCGGCTGCTGCGGTCCGGGCTGGTCGTGTTCGGGCTGGCGGTCGTGTTCTTCAACACGTCGTGGGGCTGGGTGCTGCAGGAGCGGTTCCACGAGCGGCTGGCCGACTGGTGGCGCGTCGTCCGCGTCGAGATGCTGCCGGGGCTGCTGGCCGCGGTCCTGGAGCTGTTCCGGCGGCTGGCGAACTGGGTGGAGCGCCGACTGTACGCGGTGGACGAGTGGCTCCGCTACCGCGGCGGCGACTCGGCGGGGGCGCTGGCGTGGAAGGCGCTGTTCGGCCTGCTGTGGTTCCCCGTCGCCTACGCCACGCGGTTCGTGTTCTACCTGCTGTTCGAGCCGCAGGTGAACCCGATCAAGCACTTCCCGGTCGTCACCGTGTCGCACAAGGTGCTGCTGCCGCTGGCCTTCAGCAAGGACCCGGCGGCCGAGCTGTCGGTGGTCGGGGAGCTGATCGCGGGGCCGTTCGGCCTCGGCGTGACGGAGGCGAACTTTTGGGCGTTCTGGCTGATCGCCGCGGTCCCCGGCGTGTTCGGGTTCATCGCCTGGGAGCTGAAGGAGAACTGGCGGCTGTACCGCGCTAGCCGGCCGGATCGGCTGCGGCCGGTGCTGGTGGGGTCGCACGGCGAGTCGGTGCGCGGGCTGCTGCGGCCGGGGTTCCACTCGGGGACGGTGCCGAAGCTGTACCGGAAGCTGCGGGCGGCGCGGCGCGCGCACGACCGCGACCGCGAGGCCCGGCTGCACCACGACCTCGAACACGCGGCCGAGGGCGTGCGGCGGTTCGCCGAGCGCGAGCTGGTCGCGCTGTTGGCTGCGAGCGCCGACTGGGGCGGGCGACCGGTGGAGGTGTCGGCGGTGCGGTTCGGGGCGCAGCGGGTGGTCGTCGAGCTGACCGCCGCGGGGGAGGCCGGGGCGGTGGCGTTCGAGAACCGCGACGGGGTGATCGTCGGCGAGGTGGACGCGGCGGGGTGGCTGACGGCGCTGGGCGAGCGGGAGCGGTCGGCGCTGGCGGCGGCGCTGCGCGGGCTGTTCGACATGGGGGCCGCGGCACGGCTGGGCGAGCACGACCGCACCGCGGACGCGATCGCGGTGGGGCCGTTCGGCGAGCTGGTGCGGCCGTACCCGTGGGCCGAGTGGGTGACCCGGTGGGAGCCGAAATCCGACACCGAGGCGAGGCGAGCCCCGTCAGGGGCCGGGTGACGTTCCTATCACCCGCCGCCTGACGGCGGTCAGCTCGCCGGGACGAACCGATGCTCCGCGCCCGCGCCTACTACGCCGTCATCGCCGCCGGCGTCGTCCTCGGGGCGGCGGCCGCGGGCGTCGCGGCCGGGATTCACGGCGACGTGGAACCGGACGGGCGGCGCGTGCTCGGCGACGGGCTGGTGGTGCCGGTGGCGGTGATGGTCGGCGGCACGTTCGGCGGGCTGGCGGGCGTCGCCGTCGCGGTGGCGCTGGACCGCAAGCGCTGACGGCGACTCGTCCGCCCCGGCCCCGGGTGGACGATTTTCGGTCGCCCCGTTGCCCGCGCCCGGCGGGGGTGATACTCTCGAATCTTTTCGTCGGTTCGGACGACCGTACTCGCCGTCGCCCGGCCGCCGTTCCCTCCCACGCCCCGGCCGCCGCCAGAAAGATCGCCCGATGCCCCGTCGCCCCGCCCTCCGCCCGCGGCTGGAGCCGCTCGAAGACCGCACCACCCCGACCGCCGGCGACCTCGACCCGACGTTCGGCACCGGCGGCCGGGCCTTCCCCGACCTCGGCGGGTTCGGCGCCCTCTACGGCGTCGCCACCCTGGCCGACGGCAACATCCTCGTCGCCGGCGAGACCAACGGGTTCCTCGAATCCGACATCGCCGTCGCCCGCCTGACTCCGACCGGCCAGCTCGACCCGACGTTCGGCACCGGCGGCGTCTACACCCTCGACCTCGGCGGGTTCGAGTACGCCGGCGGCTTGTTCCCCCGCCCCGACGGGTCGGTGCTGGTGTCCGCCTACTCCGACACCCCCGGCGGGGCGATCGTCGTCGTCCGCCTCACGGCTGGTGGGCAGCCCGACCCGACGTTCGGCGCCGGCGGGCTGGTCCGCGCCGGGTTCGGCGGGTCGTTCGAGTCCGGGGGCGTCGCGGGCGTCCTGGCCGACGGCCGGATCGTCCTCGCCGGGCGGTCGGACTTCGACTTCGCCGCCGCCCGGCTGACGGCCGCCGGCCAGCCCGACCCGACGTTCGGGGTCGGCGGGGCGGTGGTGGACACGGCCGGGCCGGACCGCGACTCCCGCGCGTTCGTCCTCCAGCCCGACGGGAAGGTGGTCGTCGTCGGCTACACCCAGAGCGGGCCGAACCCGCAGGTCGCGGCAATCCGCTTCACGTCCGCGGGGCAGCTCGACCCGGGGTTCGGCACCGGCGGCCGGGTGCAGATCGACTTCGGGTCGTTCGTCGTGCCGGAAGGCGTCGTCGTCCAGCCGGACGGCAGCCTGGTCCTGGGCGGGTTCAACGACGCGCCCGGGGTCCGGGACTTCGCGGCCCTGCGGCTCACCTCGGCCGGGCAGCTCGACACCACGTTCGGCACCGCCGGGCTGGCGGTCGTGGACTTCGGGTTCGAGGACTCGGCGCGCGATGTGGCCCTCCAGCCGGACGGCGCGATCGTCCTGACCGGGAGCGTCAACACCGCCCCGGTGTTCTCCTTCGCCGCGGCCCGGCTGACGCCCGCGGGGCAGCCCGACCCGACGTTCGGGACCAACGGTCACGTCTTTCACCCGTACAGCGACTTCGACCAGGCCGGCGGCGGCGGCCTCCAGCCGGACGGCAAGGTGCTCGTCCTCGGGAGCCACCTGGAGCCGGGCATCGGGTCATACCCGATGATCGTCCGGCTGACGACCGACCCGGCGCCGAACACGCCGCCGAGCACCTCCGACGTGGCGAACCAGACGGTGCCGGCGGGCGGCTCGACCGGGGCGCTCCCGGTCACCGTGTCCGACGCCGAGACCGCCGCCGCGAGCCTGAACCTGACGGCCACGTCGTCCAACCCCGCCCTGGTCCCGGCCGGCGCGATCGTCCTCGGCGGGTCGGGCGCCAGCCGGACGGTCACCGTCACCCCGGCGGCCGGGCAGTTCGGCTCCGCGACGATCACGCTCACGGTGACAGACGGCGGCGCGATGACCGCGACCGACACGTTCACCGTTACCGTCCCGCCGCCGCCGCCGAACACGCCGCCGAGCATCTCGGACGTGCCGAACCTGACCGTGCCGGCGGGCGGGAACACCGGGGCGCTGCCGTTCACCGTGTCCGACGCCCAGACGGCCGCCGCGACGCTGACGGTCACCGCGGCGTCGTCGAATCTCGCGCTGGTCCCGATGGCCGCGATCGCTTTCGGCGGGTCGGGCGCGAGCCGGACGGTCACGGTCACGCCGGCCGCGGGGCAGTACGGCACCGCGACGATCTCGGTCACGGTGACGGACGGCGGCGGGCTCACGGCGGTGGACGCGTTCACGATCGACGTGCCGCTGCCGCCCCCGCCGCCGCTGCCGGCG
>DASPHQ010001093.1:0-2464 GCA_035629595.1 Urbifossiella sp.
GAGATGGGCCGGTTCAGCGGCTTCTGGTGGTCGCCGGACTCGAAGAGCATCGCGTACGCCGAGGCGGATCACACCGGCGTGGAGCAGTGGTGGGTGGCCGACCCGTTGAGGCCGGAGGTGCCACCGGCGCCGCAGTTCTACCCGCGGCCGGGGAAGAAGAACGTGGCCGTGCGGCTCGGCGTGAAGCCGGTGGCCGGCGGCGACACGGTGTGGGTCGAGTGGGACCGGGCGAAGTACGAGTACCTCGCGGCGGTGAAGTGGAGCACGGCTACGGCGGGGAAGGTTCTTCTGCTCGTGGTACTTCAGGACCGCAAACAGCAGGAGACGGTGGTGAGCCGCGTCGAACCCGCCACCGGCGTTGTCACGCGGCTGATTGAGGAGCGGGATGCGGCCTGGACGAACATCCCCGGAGAGGTGCCGATCTCCCTACACGAAGGGATCGTTTGGACCGGAACGGGGCCGGCCGGGCTGGAGGTTCAGCTGCGCTACACCGCGACGGGCGCGATCCAGTCGGTGCCGGTGAAGGCGGGTAACACCGTACTCGCGGTCGTCGGGACGTACCGGCCCGGGGCGCCGGAATCGCACCCGGCCACCGAGCCCTACTGCGCCGTCCTCGTCGCGCCCGACCCGACCCAGCAGCACGTCCGAGTCGCCCCGCTGCTCGAGGGGCTACGTCCGCTGTTCCCGGTCGCCGAGCCGTGGGAACGGTTCACGACGGATCCCGGGATGCACGCCGTGGTTCTCGGCCCGGGCGGGCAGGCTGTCATCACCGGCACCACCCTCAAGCACATGCCGCAAAGTCGGGTGTTCGACCCGCACAAGAAGGAGCGCGGCGAGCTGCCGTCGGTCGCCGCGGAGCCGCCGTTCCAGCCGAACGTCACGGTCGAGAAGGTCGGCGACTTCTGGACGGCGGTGGTGCGGCCGCGCGACTTCGACGCCAAGAAGAAGTACCCCGTCGTGCTCGACGTGTACGGCGGCCCGCGGCACCTCCACGTCGTGCAGGCGATGCGGAACTGGCTGGTGCCGCAGTGGCTCGCCGACCAGGGGTTTGTCGTCGTGGCCGTGGACAACCGCGGCACCCCCGGCCGCGGCCGCGACTGGGAGCGCGCCGTTTACCAGAAGTTCGGCACCGTCCCGCTGGAGGATCAGGTGAAGGGGCTGCACGCGCTGTGCGACAAGTTCCCGGAACTGGACCGCGAGCGGGTCGGCGTCGTCGGCTGGTCGTTCGGCGGGTACATGGCGGCGAACGGCGTTCTGCGGCGGCCGGACGTGTTCAAGGCGGCCGTGGCCGGCGCCCCCGTCACCGACTGGGAGGATTACGACACCCACTACACGGAGCGCTACATGGGCCTGCTGCCGGCGAGCGCCGCGGCGTACCGCGAGGCGTCGCTGCTGCCGCTGGCCGACAAGCTCGACCGGCCGCTGCTGCTGGTCCACGGCACGGCCGACGACAACGTGTACTACCGCCACACGCTGCGCCTGAGCGACGCGCTGTTCCGCGCCGGCCGCACGTTCGAGGCGCTGGCGCTGCCGGGGGTGACGCACATGTATTCGGCCGACCCGGTGGTGATGGAGCGGCTGTGGAGCCGCTCCGCCGGCTTCTTCCGCACCCACCTCGGAGCGCCGCGGTGAGCGATGAACTGCCCCCGCCTCGCTACGAGCAGCGGGGCAACTGGAAGCACCTGATTACCGACGAACGGGAATGGCTCGCACGGCCGGCGTCGTGGGGGATCGAGTACCTTCCGGAACCGATCCAGGGGCGGAAGCGAATCCTGTTCAACTACCACTTCTTCCCCCGGCTCACCCGGTGGGTGAAGTGCGAGCCGTGCCGCCCACTGGTCGCGTCCCTCTTCGCTGAGGGTGGGGTCACGCTCCCCGACTGGATTCCATCAACGCGTGAGGGACTTCATGAGTGGTACGATCCCCTGCATCCGGACGGGCGGTGTGAAGCCTGGGGCGCGTTCTGGTCGGCCGTACACCTGCGGATGAACGCGATCGTTCCACAGGAATTCAGCAACAAGCTCATCGATCTTCTGTTTGGCTGCAGGCACCACCGCGAGTTCGAGACCCGCAGTTCGCAACTACGCGACTTGTGCAATCAGTGGGACCGCGAACTCGCCCTCGAACTCATCGGCCCCAACCCGTTCCGCCCGGTCGCGTTCGACCCGATATGGCGCACGGAGGCCGTCGTCGGCCTGGCCCGCGGCATGTACGAGGCGCGCGACTTCGGCCCGATGCCGGTGCTGGCCGACGCGCTGGAGGACGCCGGCTGCGCCGACGCCGACGTGCTCGCCCACTGCCGCGGACCGGGTCCGCACGTCCGCGGCTGCTGGGTCGTCGATCTGGTGCTCGGGAAGGGCTGACGGTACGCTGTCGGGGGAGGATGTTCCATGACGCCCGCCGTTGCACCCGCCACGCCGCCCGTGCCGCTCCGGCCCACCGGCTCGGCTTCGGCCACGCCCCT
>DASPHQ010001094.1:0-3132 GCA_035629595.1 Urbifossiella sp.
CTCGGGTCGCCGTCGTTGATCTGGTCGCACAGCAGCCGGTCGAGGTACGTCGCCAGCAGCGCCGGCGGGTTCGAGTAGACGGCGGCCGTGTTGCGGATCCGCTGGTCGAGCGGGGTGACGACCGGCCGGTACTTCTCGAACTTCGGCTCCTTCGCCTTCTCCTGCATCTTGTCGAGCGCGTCGTTGGTCTGCTTCTCGAAGTCGGCGACGCCCTGGTCGTTCGGCAGGCAGTACAGCTCGCGGACGCTCTGGTCCTCGCGCCACTTCCCGAACCGCTTCACCGGCCAGTAGCGGTCGATGTTGGCGAACAGGAAGTAGCGCTCGATCTCGGTGTCCTTCCCGCCGCCATCGCGGCCGCCCTGGTACATGCCGCTCACCGCCGGGTGGAGCTTCACCCCCGAGTCGCGGGTCAGCACACGCTTCGACAGCACCAGCTGCCGGCTCAGCTTCTGTTCCGGCGTGAGCACCTTGCTCGGCTCGTCCGGCAGCGGCACCGGGAACACGCCGGCGCCGTTGCGGTACAGCTGGTCGCGGTACGCCGCCGGTCGCACGTCGGGGCCGAGGAAGAACGCCAGCCCGCCGCCCCCCTTCACGTAGGCTTCGAGCTTCTCGCGCTGCGGCTCGGTGACCGCCGGCACGTTGACGAGGTACACCGCGGAGAACGGCCGCAGGTCGCGGCGGTCGAGGTCGGCGGCGGTGCCGTCCACCCACTCGATGCCGCCGAACGCGTCCTGGAACAGCCGGCGGAGGTAGAACCCGTCGCCCTTCGGGCTGTCGCGCAGCTGCTCGCGCCCCTCCAGCACCAGCACCGACAGCCGCGGCCGCACCTCGACGACGGCGTGGCGGATGTTGTCCGCGGAAATGCCGCCCGGCTCCTGCCCGGCGAGCAGCGCGGTAATCACCTTGAAGCGGGCGGTCGCGGTCTTCGCCAGCTCGTCGAAGTCCTTCACGCCGACCTTCTCGTCCGGGGCGTCGATGCCGGGGACGGTGACGACCGTGGTCCGCTCCTGGTACGGCGGGATGCTCGGGATCTGCGTCGTGGGGATGATGTTCTGCTTGCCGTGCAGCAGGAACCGCACCTGCACGTCGCGGGCCTCCGTGGCGCCGCTGTTCTTCACGCGCAGTTCCAGGTCGATCGGCTGGCCGCGGGCGGCGACGCGGGAGCGCGGCCGCAGCTCGACGATGCCGACGTTGTCACCGGAGCGCGGCTGGCGGTCCTGGTCGCGGCGCGCCGGGTACGCCATGTCGATGAGGTTCACGCGGACGCCGGCCGCGGTGTACTCGGCGAGGAGCTGTTTCACCGCCTCGCCGTCCTCGGCCCAGTCGAGGGCGCGGAGGTCGGAGACGACGTGAATCACCTTCGCCACCTCGTCGCCCTTCGCGTCGAGCCGCTCCTTCGCCTTGCGGAGGCCGTCGGCGAGGCCGACGCGCACGGCCGCGGGGGCGAGCGGGCGAAGGTAGTCCTTCAGGTCGCCGATGCTGGCGTCGTTGAGCCGCGCCACGTCCTTCGGCGTGTCGAGGGCCGACAGGACCAGCACGTCCATCGACTGCGGCGTGTTCGCCTGCGCGGCGGCGGGGGCGATCTTGTCGGTGACCTGGTTCTTGGCTTCCGCGAACGGCGTGGTCTGCCGGCCCTCCACGAGCACTGCTTCGCCCATGCTGGGCGAATCATCCAGTACGACGGCGTGGGCGGTGGCGCGGGCGTCCTCGCGCTCGCCGGTGCCGAACCCGAGGAAGCGGGCGAACAGGACGCCGGCGAGGAACACGAGGAGGCAGCGGAGGAACAGCAGCAGCAGTTGCTCGAGGATGAGCTTCCGCCGCATCCGCTTCTGGGCCTTGAGGAGGAACTCCATCGCGGCCCACCGCACCCGCCGGAAGCGCATCCGGTTGATGAGGTGGATGATGATCGGCGCCGAGACCAGGGCGGTCCCGGCGGCCATCGTCAGCGGGTGGGTGAACAGCGCTTCCATCGGGCCTTCGTCGTGGGGTCGTGTCTTGCTGCTCGGGGCCGGTAGCCGCGGGCTTCAGCCCGCGCTACGTCGGCGGTGTACGTGGGGCGTGGCTCCCGGGTGCTCCGCCGCAGGTGGGCGCGGGCTGAAGCCCGCGGCTACCGGCGTATTACCGTCGCACCGGCGACGCCCGCGACGACATCCGCTGGTACAGGAACCGCGACAGCACCGCGTCCAGGTAGTCGCTCGTCCGCACCAGCTGGTACTCGACGCCGATCCGGGTGCAGCCGCGGCGGACCTCCGTCAGGTACTCCTCCAGCGCCTCCAGGTAGCCGTCGCGCAGCGCCTTCGGGTCGCACAGCAGGTCCGGCTGCGCCTCCAGCCCCTCGAACTTCGTCATCCCGCCGAACGGGAACGTCAGCTCGTCGTCGTCGAGGAGGTGGAACACGATCACGTCGTGCCGCCGGTGCCGGAGCATCTCGAGCCCCTTGAACAGCGGCTCGCGGTCGCACAGCAGGTCCGAGAAGATCGTCACCATGCCGCGGCTCGGCATCGACTCGGCGACGCGCGACAGGATCTTCAGCGGGTTCGTCTTCTCCCGCGGCTTGCTCACGTGGAGCGCCTTCACGACCGCGTCGAGGTGGAGCTGGTTGCTCCGCGGCGGCAGCACCTGGCGCACGTCGTTGTCGAACGTGATGAGCCCGGCCGAGTCCTGCTGCTTGATCGTCAGGTACACGAGGCACGCGGCGGCGGTGGCGGCGTAGTCGTACTTGTACAGCGTGCCGGCCTTCTTCGCCTTGTCCGCCCCGTACAGCATCGACTCGCTGGCGTCCACGACGAGGTACGACCGCAGGTTCGTCTCGGCCTCGTACTGCTTGACGTAGTACCGGTCGGTCTTCGACCACACGGTCCAGTCGACGTGCCGGAGGTCGTCGCCGGGGACGTACTCGCGGTGCTGGACGAACTCGACCGACTGCCCGAAGATCGGGCTCTTGTGCATGCCGGTGAGGAACCCCTCGACCACGAACCGCGCCCGCAGGTCGAGCTGGCTGATGGTGGCGATGGTCTTGGGGTCGAAGAACCGGCGGGGGTCTTGGTCGCGGGCCATGTCGTCGGGTTCGTGTTCGGAGGGTCGGGCGGCTCGGGGCTTTCGCCGCTCGCGGCGTTGCAGGCTGTGCCTTGC
>DASPHQ010001095.1:0-11169 GCA_035629595.1 Urbifossiella sp.
GAACCGGTCTCACGGTGGTAGTGCTTGGTGATCGCGCTGGTGTCGAAAAGCTGTTCGTTCACACGCGATCCTCGCGGTCGGCGATAATGTCCGCGGCCATGCTCCCGGGAATCTTCGACGTGATCGCACGGATCTCTTCCAGCGTCGGGACCGGTGACGTGTCGGCCGCACACTCCGCGTAGTACTCGGCGTCGAACAGCCGGTCGGACGCCGACATGGGGAGTACGTCCGCGGCCAGGATGCGGGCGGCGAGCTCGTCCGCGGTGGTGTTCTGCTCGGCGGCGCGGGCCGCCAGCTCCCGGTGAACGTCGTCGGGAATGGTCAGCGTCGGCATGGTCGGCCTCCTTGCGGGCATTGTACCAGCCGTCACCCCGCGTCCTTGCGCGCGGCCCACTCGTCGGGCGTCACCAGCACCTGGCGGGCGTTGCTGCCGTTGAACCCGCCCACGATGCCGTCCTCGGCCATGTAGTCGATCAGCCGCGACGCCTTGCCGTAGCCGATGCCCAGCGCCCGCTGCAACAGCGACGTGCTGCCGCGCTGCTCGCGGATCACGATCTCCACCGCCTGCTCGTACTGCGGGTCGCGCTCGCGCAACTTCTCGCCCGTCGCGGCCCCGCCGCCCTCGGCCTCGTCGCGCGACTTCAGGTTCAACAGCTCGCTGTCGTAGTTCGGCGTGTCGGTCGCCACCGCGTCCACCACCGCCTCGATCTCCCGGTCGCCGACGTAGGCGCCCTGCGCCCGCTGCAGCGTGCCGTTCTGCAGCAGCAGCATGTCGCCCATGCCCAGCAGCTTGTCGGCCCCCTTCTCGTCCAGCACCACCGCGCTGTCGGACCGGTTCGTCACCTGGAAACAGATGCGCGCCGGCAGGTTAGATTTGATCAGCCCCGTAATCACGTCCACGGTCGGCTTCTGGGTGGCGAGGATGAGGTGAATCCCGGCGGCGCGCGACTTCTGCGCCAGGAGGATAATACTCCCCTCGATCTCCTTCTTCATTTGCATCATGAGGTCGCCCACCTCGTCGATGAGGATCATGATGTACGGCATGCTCCGCGGGATGGCGCGGCGCTCGTCCTCGCTGTCGGGGTTGATGCGGCGCACCACCTCCTCGTGCGGCAATTCGTTGTAGCTGGCGATGTTGCGGACGCGGGCGCGGTGCAGCCACTCGTACCGCTCCTCCATCTTGTCCACCGCCCACGCCAATATCGCCTCCGCCTTCTTCGGGTCCTTCACCACCGGCGTCATGAGGTGAGGGATCTTCGCGTAATCGCTCAGCTCGACCTTCTTGGGGTCGATGAGGATCATGCGGCACTCGTCCGGCCGGCGCGACAACAACAGGCTGAGAATAATCGTGTTAAGACACACCGACTTCCCGGTGCCCGTGCGGCCGGCGATGAGGAGGTGCGGCATCGACGCCAGGTCGAACGCCAGGGCGCGGCCCTCCACGTCCTTGCCGAGGAAGATCGGCAGCCGGAACTTCGCCACCTTCGGCGTCTGCCCGAGCGCCGCCACCACCTCCTTGAGCCGCACCGTCTGGCGGATCTCGTTCGGCACCTCGATGCCGACCGTGTTGCGGCCCGGCAGCGGCGCCACCACCCGCACCGACGGCACCCGCAGGTTCAGCGCCAGGTCGTCGGCCAGGTTCGTCACCTTGTTCAGCCGCAGGCCGGTTTCGAGGGCGATCTCGTACTGCGTGATGACCGGGCCGGTGTGGATGCCGACCACCTTCACCGTCAGGCCGAAGTCGGTGAACGTCTTTTCGAGCAGCACCGCCATCTCGCGCAGCTTCTGCGCGTGGTCCTCGACCGGGAACGGCTCCGGGTCGGCGAGGAGCGTCAGCGACGGCAGTTCGTAGGGCGTGTCCTCGTCCTCGGGGGCGACGGCGCGGAGCAACGCGGCGAGCGCCGCCGGGTCGTGGGCGTCGGCGTGCGAGTGGATCGGGATGTCTTCGACGTGCGTGTCCCGCGGCGAATCGGGCACGGGCTCGTGCTCGGGCTCGGGCACGTAGACGGTCGGCCGCGTGATCGGCACGGCCGCGGGCGCCGGGACCACGGCCGGCTTCGCGGGGCGCGTCAGCGCGGCGCGGGCGCGGCGGCCGACGGCAGACGCGGCCCGCCAACCGGCGCCCAGCAGCGCGGCGGAAGCGTCGCCGACCTTCTCGTTCACCCACCCGCCGCCGCGCCACGCCAGCCGCAAGCCGGCCCACACGCCCCGCGCCGCGGCGGCCACCAGCCGCGGCGCCGCGAGCACCAACCCGACCAGCGCCGCGCCGGCGAGCGCCACCAGTTCCCACGGCGCGACCGTGGCGTCAACCAGTTCGAGCCGCACGAACGCGCCGACCGACCCGCCCGAACCCGCGAGCCCGACCGGCGGCAGGCGGGTGCCGTCGGCCCACGCCGCGGCCGTGACCGCGAGGACGAGCCAGCCGGCGGCGCGCGCGGCGACCCGCAGCGGGTTCCGCGTGACGACCAGTTGCGCGGCGACGGCGAACCACCCGGCCAGGAACAGCGGCGCGCCCCAGCCGAGCGGTTCGACCACGACCGCGGCGACCTGGTCGCCGACGCCGCCGAGCGCGTTCGGGCCGCCGGCGAGCGCCTCGCCGGTGCCGACGGCCACGGCCAGCGCCGCGCCGACGGCGGCGAGCGTGAGCACGACGGCGTCGAGCCGCCAGCGCGGGGTCGGGGGGTCGTCGGGGGTGGTGTCGTCGGCCATGCGGGCGGCTCGGGGCGCGGGCGGTGCGGCTCTATCTTCCTCCTTCGGACGCCGGCCCGAACCCTCGGTCGGCGCGCGCGGCGGCAATTCTTACAACGGCGGCGCGGCGCCTCCGGTACAACACCACGAATCCGCACGACCGGAGCCGATCGCGTGCTGCACGTCGCCCTGTGGGAGCCCGAAATCCCGCCGAACACGGGGAACGTGGCCCGCCTCTGCGCCGCCACCGGCGCCCGCCTCCACCTCGTCGGCCGCCTCGGCTTCCGCCTCGACGACCGCAGCCTGAAGCGCGCCGGCCTCGACTACTGGCCGCACGTCGATTGGGCGCGCCACGCCACGCTGGAGGAGTTCGAGGCCGCGGTCGCCGGGCAGCGGCTCTGGGTCGTGGAGACGCCGGCGGACGTGTCGTACACCCGGGCCGCCTTCGCCGACGGCGACGTTCTGCTGTTCGGGAGCGAGTCGAAGGGGCTGCCGTCGGGCGTGCGGGAGCGGCACGCGGCGCGCGTCGTCGGCGTGCCGATGCCGACGGGCGCGGTGCGCAGCCTCAACCTCGCCACGACCGTCGGCGTCGTGCTGTACGAGGCACTGCGGCAGGTTCACGACTGGTAGAACCCGCACGCCCTCCCCGGCCTGGTCGGCGACGATCGCGTTCACCTGTCGTCGGGTCGGGCCGCTGGTCGATCAGTGAGGAGTGCGGAGAGGGGAGTGAGGAGAACGAACCTCATTCTCCTCACTCCCCTCTCCGCACTCCCCACTTGCTGAGCACCAGGGGGCGGGATGGCGGGACCGGTGTTGGCGTTCGCCGCGGTCGAGGAGCTGGCCGCGTTCGTGCATCAGACGCTGTGCGAGCAGGACGCCCTCGACCCGGCCCAGACGCCGCTGTACCGCACCCCGCTGAAGCGCGGCGGCCGCGCCTGCGGGCTCATCTTCCACGTCGAGGGGCCGCGGCTGCTGCGCACCAGCGCGGTGTGGTCGGCCGACGACGGGCGGGTGCTCTTCTACGACTCGACCGGCACCCGGGCGCGCGAGGTGCGCCTGAGCGAGGCGCCGGAAGTGGGGCGGGCGGCGTGAGGGCTCGGGTCCGGTAGCCGCGGGCTTCAGCCCGCGCCCACCGACGACGGAGGCCAGGGAGCGACGCGATTCGATCTCCGCAGCTCACGCGGGCTGAAGCCCGCGGCTACCAGCCCCGAGCCGAAACCCCGAGGCGTTCGCCTCAATCGTCCCGCTTCGGGTTGAAGCGGATGGCGCACCCGGCAGCCGCGCTCGTCTCGGCGGTGACCAACGCCTCGCCGGCTTTCAGCGCGGTTATGGCGTCCTCCAGGTAGCGGACCTTCACCTCGCCGGTCGCCTTGTCGTCGAGGGCGCCCATGTAGACCACCTTGCGGTTCTTGTCGAGCAGGAAGAACTCGGGCGTGTACTTCGCGCCGTACTTCCGGGCGACCTCCTGCGTCGGGTCGTACAGGTACGCGAACGGGAAGCCCTTCTTCGCGGCCCGCTCCGTCATCGCCGGCAGGGCGTCGTCCTTGCCGGTGTTCACGTTGATCGCCACCACCGCGAGCGTGTCGGCGTGCTTCTTCGCCAGCGCCGCGATGCGGCCCTCGTAGGCCACCGCGACCGGGCAGCTGTTGCACGTGAACACGACCACGACCGCGGCCTTGTCCTTCAGGTCGGCGAGGGAGTGCGTCTTGCCGTCGGTGCCGGCGAGCTTCTCCCACGCGGGGGCGGTGCTGCCGACGTCGAGCACCTTGTTGAACTTGCCGGCGTGGGCCGGGGTCGGCGCGCCGGCGGCGACCACGAGCGCGGCGGCGACGAACGCGGGAATCAGGCGCAGCATGGGGCGGGCCTCCGGGTTTCCGTTCAAAGTGTAGCAGCGCGGAAAGCCCACCCGTTGCAACGGGTGGGCTTCGCCCATCCCATCACGCCAGCAGCTTCGTCACCACCTTGCCGCCGACGTCGGTCAGGCGGAAGTCGCGGCCCTGGAAGCGGTACGTCAGCCGCAGGTGGTCCAGGCCGAACAGGTGCAGCAGCGTCGCGTGCAGGTCGTTGATGTGGACCGGGTCCTTCGTCACGTTCCAGCCGATCTCGTCCGTCTCGCCGACCACCTGACCGCCCTTGATGCCGCCGCCGGCCGCCCACACGCTGAACGCGAACGGGTGGTGGTCGCGGCCCGTCACGCCCGCCCGGCCGGCGCGGTTCTCGCCCAGCGGCGTCCGCCCGAACTCGCTCAGCCACAGCACCAGCGTCGTGTCCAGCAGGCCGCGCGCCTTCAGGTCTTTAATCAGCGCCGCGACGGGTTGATCCGCCATGCGGCAGTTGTGCGGCAGCTCCACTTCGAGGTTGGAGTGGTGGTCCCAGCTGGCGTGGAACAGCGACACGAACCGCACCCCGCGCTCGACCAGGCGGCGCGCCAGCAGGCAGTTCGCGGCGAACTGGCGGTACTGGCCGCGGCCGCCGCCGCGCTGCGCCGCGATGTCCGGCTCCGGGCGGTCGAGGCCGTACGCGTCCAGCGTCCGCTTCGTCTCCCGCGACAGGTCGATGAGCTCGGGCGCCGCGGCCTGCATGCGGAAGGCCAGCTCGTACGCGGCGGTTCGGGCGTTCACCTCGGGGTCGCCGATCGCCGCGGCGCGGGCGCCGTTCAGGTCGCGCACCGCCTCGATGGTGCGCGCCTGCGCCTCGTCGGACACGCCGGGCGGGTTGTTGAGGTTGAGGACCGGTTCGCCGCCGGTGCGGAACAGGGTGCCGGCGTGCGTGCTCGGCAGGAAGCCGCTGCCCCAGTTGGACGTGCCACCGCTCGTGCCGCGGCCGGCGTTCAGCACCACGTAGCCGGGCAGGTTTCGGCTCTCGCTGCCCAGGCCGTAGGTGAGCCAACTTCCGATGCTCGGCCGGCCGAAGAACGTGCTGCCCGTGTTCATGAGCAGCTGACCGGGGTGGTGGTTGAACGCCTCCGTGTGCATCGAGCGGATCAGGCACACGTCGTCGGCGACGGTGCCGAGGTGCGGCAGCAGTTCGGAGAGTTCCATGCCGCACTGCCCGTGGCGGGACCAGCGGCGCGGGCTGCCGAGGACGGTGGCGGTGTCCTTCTGGAGGAAGGCGAAGCGGACGTTGCGGGTGAGCGACTCGGGGAGCTTCTGGCCGTGCAGCTGGTTGAGGCGCGGCTTGGGGTCGAACAGGTCGAGCTGACTGGGGGCGCCTTCGAGGTAGATGCAGATGCAGTTCTTGGCCTTCGGCGCGAAGTGCGTGACGGCCGGCGCGGCGGTGAGGCGGCCGTCGTCCTTCAGCAGCGACGCGAGGGCGAGGAGGCCGACGCCGTTGGCGCTGGTGGCGAGGAAGTCGCGGCGGGCCTGGAGTGCGGCGGGGTGCATGGCGCCATACTACCGCGCCGGCGGCGACGGTGGAACCGGCGAGTTGGCGGCCGTCGCTGGGCGCGCCCGTGCAACGAATTTGTTCCAACTGATGCGAGATCGCTCGCGCAACCGGTGCGCGATTTGCACCCCACCGACGCCGCGACTACCCTCATCGTCAGGAACGACCCATGCCCCCGCCGAACGACCCCGCGCCGCCCCGCAACCCCGGCGCCGGCGGCGAAACTCACCAGCAGGCCGGCGGCAACGTCCCGCCGCTCACCACCGCCCAGGGCGTCCCCGTCTCCGACGACCAGAACACCCTCCGCGCCGGCCCGCGCGGCCCGGCGCTGCTGGAAGACTTCCACTTCCGCGAGAAGATCTTCCACTTCGACCACGAGCGCATCCCCGAGCGCGTCGTCCACGCCCGCGGGTTCGGCGTCCACGGGTTCTTCGAGAGCAACGGCACGCTCGAATCCGTCAGCCGCGCCGCCGTGTTCAAGAAGGACGTGAAGACGCCGACGTTCGTGCGGTTCTCGACCGTCGCCGGGAGCAAGGGGTCCCCGGACCTGGCCCGCGACGTGCGCGGGTTCGCCACCAAGTTCTACACCTCGGAAGGGAACTGGGACCTCGTCGGCAACAACATCCCGGTGTTCTTCATCCAGGACCCGATGAAGTTCCCCGACATGGTCCACGCCTTCAAGGAGGAGCCGGACAGCGGCTTCCCCCAGGCCGCCACCGCGCACGACAACGCCTGGGACTTCGTCAGCCTCACCCCCGAGGCGATGCACATGATCATGTGGGTCATGTCCGACCGGGCCATCCCGCGGTCGTTCCGCTTCATGGAAGGCTTCGGCGTCCACACCTTCCGCCTCGTCGACGCCGCCGGCAAGAGCACGTTCGTGAAGTTCCACTGGAAGCCGAAACTCGGCCTGCAGTCGGTGGTGTGGAACGAGGCAGTGAAGATCAACGGGGCGGACCCGGACTTCCACCGCCGCGACCTGTGGAACGCCATCGCGGCCGGGAAGTTCCCCGAGTGGGAGCTCGGCGTGCAGCTGTTCGACGACGACTTCGCCCGCAAGTTCGAGTTCGACATTCTGGACCCGACCAAGATCATCCCCGAGGAGCAGGTGCCGGTGCGGGTCGCCGGCCGGCTGGTGCTCGACCGGCGCGTCGACAACTTCTTCGCCGAGACCGAGCAGGTGGCGTTCTGCACGCAGAACGTGGTGCCGGGGATCGACTTCAGCGACGACCCGCTGCTGCAGGGGCGGAACTTCTCGTACCTGGACACGCAGCTGAAGCGGCTCGGCAGCCCCAACTTCACGCACATCCCCATCAACGCCCCGAAGTGCCCGGTGATGCACTTCCAGCAGGACGGGCACATGGCGATGCGCAACCCGAAGGGGCGCGCCAACTACGAGCCGAACTCGTGGGGCGACGCCGGCGGCCCGCGCGAGACGCCCGCCGGGTTCAAGACGGTGCCGGTGCCGTTCCCGGCCGACGCGGCGAAGGTGCGGCAGCGGGCGGAGACCTTTTCCGACCACTACAGCCAGGCGCGGCAGTTCTACGTCAGCCAGACGCCGGTCGAGCAGGCGCACATCGCCGACGCGCTGGTGTTCGAGCTGAGCAAGGTGCAGACGGTGGCGATCCGCGCCCGCATGGTGTCGCACCTGCTGAACATCGACAACGGGCTGGCGACGACGGTGGCGCGGGGGCTGCGGCTCGAACCGATGCCGGCGGCGGCCGCCGCCGCGAAGCCGACCCGGCAGGACCTGCCGCAGTCGCCGAAGCTGAGCATCCTGAAGAACCCGCCGCCGTCGTTCGCCGGCCGCACGGTCGGGGCGCTCGTCACCGACGGCGTCGACGCGGGGGTGTTGGCGGCGCTGCGGAAGGCGCTGGAGGCCGAGGGGGCGGCGCTGAAGCTGATCGCGCCGCACATCGGCGGCGTGACCGACTCGGCGGGCACCCTCCACCCGGCCGACGAGAAGGTCGACGGCGGGCCGTCGGTGCTGTTCGACGCGGTGGCGGTACTGGTGCCGGCGGCGGGGGCGGAGGCGCTGGCGAAGCTGCCGCCCGCGCGCGACTTCGTGGCGGACGCGGCAGCGCACTTCAAGTACGTCGGCTACTCGGCGGCCGCGGCGGGGCTGTTCGAGAAGGCCGGCGTGGCGCTCGACGAGGGCTTCGTGCGGCTCGACGACGCGGGCGCGGCCGCGGGGTTCGTGACGACGTGCCGGAAGCTGCGCTTCTGGGACCGCGGGGCGGCGAAGAAGTAGCTGAGCCGGGGGCGTGAGCCCCCGGAGTGATACGCGCGTGTGAGACTCCGGGGGCTCACGCCCCCGGCTCAGACGGATCAACCGGAGTACCCGCGATGGCCACCCACAACCGCCGGTCCGTCCTGGCCGCCCTCGGGCTGGCCGTGCCGTTCGGCATCCCCGCCCGCGCCGCCGCGACCGGCCCGGCGCCGGGGTTGCGCTTCCGCTCGTTCGAGGACGCGGTGCGCGAAGCGTTCGCCACCGCCGGCACCGACGGCGTGCCGTGCCGACGGGTGGAGGTCGGCCACTCGGACGAGGTGCGCGCCGGGTTGCAGGGCTGTCACAACGACCGCCCGTTCGCCGGCTTCCCGGCCGGCCACCTGCGGATCGTGCGGACCGGCTGCGAGCCCGGCCCGGCGGTGAACGGCGTGCGGCTGTACGCGGCGACGGTGGACGTGGCCGTGGTCGGCGAGCCCGGCGGCCGGCCGCTCGATTTCGCCAGCCTGCCGCCGGCGCCGGTGTTCACCGCCCCGCCGGAGCCGCCCGTCGCACCGGCGCGGCGGCCGGCGCCGCGGTAACACCTCCGAATTCTCGCAACACCCGGGCGGCCGGCGGGCATATCCTTCCGACAGGCGGGGGCGGTTCCCGCCGCACCCCCGTCCGGGGATTCTCCCATGACCCCCGCCACCGCCCGCGGCCTCGTCCGGCGCGTCGGCCCGGCCCCCGACCCGTCGGCCGACGCCGACCTCGTCGGCCGGTTCGCCCGCACCGCCGACGCGGCCGCGTTCACGGCCCTGGTCCGCCGGCACGGGCCGATGGTCCTGGCCGCCTGCCGCCGCCTCCTCCCCGGGGCCGACGCCGACGACGCCTTCCAGGCCGTGTTCCTGGTGCTGCTGCGGAAGGCGGCGGCGGTGCGGCCGGCGGGCGCCGTCGGCGCGTGGCTCCACGGCGTGGCGGTGCGGACGGCCCAGAAGGTCCGGGTGGCCGCCGCCCGCCGGCGGAGGCGCGAGATGACCAGCCTGGCGAACCCCGTCACTCCGGAGGCTTACGCCCCCGGCTCCGTCGAACACGCCGAGCTGCGCGGCATCCTCGACGAGGAGCTGGCGAAGCTGCCGGAGCCGCTGCGGGCGGCGGTCGTGCTGTGCGACCTGGCCGGCAAGACGCGCGCGGAAGCCGCCGCCGACCTGGGTTGTCCCGAAGGCACCGTCGCGGCGCGCGTCCACCGCGCCCGCAAGGCGCTGGCCGAGCGGCTGACGCGCCGCGGGGTGACGGCGCCGGCGGTGTTCGCGGCCGCGGCGGTTCCGGCCGAGCTGTTCGCGGCCGTGGCCGGGTTCGCCGCCGGCGGGCCGGTGCCGTCGGCGGTGCGGGCGCTGGCCGACGGCGTGGTGCGCGGCATGGTGGCGCAGCCGCTGGCGCTGGCGTTCGCGGCGCTGGCGGCGGTGGCGGTCGCGGCCGGGGCGCTGTGGGCGGCCGGTCCGGCGCCGTCGGAGGCCGCACCCGCCGCCGACCCCGCCCCGCCGGCCGGCGCGGCGCGCGCCGTCACCGACCTGTCGTTCAACGCGGACGGCACGCGGTACGTCGTGGTGTCGGGCGACTCGGCGGCGGTGAAGGACGCGGCGACGGACCGGACGCTCTGGGTCGCGCCCGCCGAGGCCGCCCGGTTCACCCGCACCCCGGCCGGGCGCGACGACCTCACCACCCTGACGGCCGGCGGTGTCGTCCTCCGCGGCGCGGCGGACGGCGTGCCCCACGGTCGCACGGCGCCGCGGCCGAAGGCGGACGCCCCGTGGCGCGCCGCCCGCTTCTCGGCGGACGGCACCCGGTACGCGGTCCACACCGGCACCGGCGTCCGCGTGTTCGAGACCAGCACCGGCGCCGAGGCGGGGAAGCTGGAGGAGCAGTACGGGCCGGGCGACCGCCCCGCCGCCGCGGCCGGGTTCGACGTGCGCTTCTCCCCGGACGGCCGGGCGGTGTTCGGGCTCGGGGTGATGATCGAGCCGGGGAACGTCGGCACCGCCGAGTGGGACGCGGCGGACGGCCACCGGCGGCGGGCGACCGGCGGCGACCCGCGCCCCACCGCCGCCGCCTACTCCCCCGACAGCGACACCATCGCGATCGGGTACGCGGACCGCATCGTCCTCCACTCGAACGGGAAGAACGATCCCCCCGTGCCCCCCGACGCCGCCGGGCGGGAGCGCACGACGCTCCGGCCGAACAAGCAGCTCATCCCGGCGGCCCCGGTCACGGCGCTCGCCTACAGCCCGGACGGGAAGGCGGTCGCGGTCGGCGTCCGCGGCGGCGCCGGTAAGCTGGCGGCGGCGGTGCAGCTGTTCGACGCCGCGACCGGGAAGGAACTGCGCCGCTTCGGCGGGTTCGCGGCCGACGCCCCGGTCACGGCCCTCGCCTTCAGCCCGGACGGCAAGACGCTCCTGGCCGGCACCGGCGGCGGCGAGATCAAGCGGTTCGACCTGGCCGCCCCGCCCCCGGCGGCGCCCGCGGCCCACGTCACGGGGCTGTCGTTCGCGCCGGACGGGAAGTCGTACCTCGTCGTCGGCAGCGGCACGGCCACGATGAAGGACACGGCCACCGACCGCGTGCGCTGGACCGCCCCGGCCGAGGCCGCGCGGTTCACCGTCGACGGCAACGCGGTGCTGACGATGGGGAAGGACGTGGCGCGCCGCTCGTCCGCGACCGGCGAGGCGCAGACGGCGGCGCCGCGGCCGAAGGCCGAGGCCCGCTGGCACGCCGTCGCGTTCGACCAGCAAGGCGGCCGGTACGCGGCACACGACGGCCTTCGCGTCCGCCTGTACGACACCGCCAGCGGCTTCGAGCCCTTCCGCCTCACGCCCGAGGTCGGCGACCCGTTC
>DASPHQ010001096.1:0-2626 GCA_035629595.1 Urbifossiella sp.
GCCCGGCCCGACCGGACATCCGGTTCCCCCCGCCCGCGGCGGATCCGTGCTAGAATGAGGACACGCCGGGGCCATACCCGCCCCCCCGACCGGGGTCAACCGGAACCGCGGACTGGCGGGGGCGCCCCCCGCCCGGCTACACTGAGCGCCTGAGCTCCCCCGAGGATCGTCCGTTGGCGGCATTCGAACCCGTCCGATACGCCGCGCTCACCGACGTCGGCGTGAAGCGGAGCCACAACCAGGACGCCTGCCTGCCGGTCCCCGCGGCCGACGAGGCCGCCTGGCGCGACCACGGGCACGTCTTCGTCGTCGCCGACGGGATGGGCGGTCACGCGGTCGGCGAGAAGGCCAGCTTCAAGGCCGTCCGCGACATCCCGCAGATCTACAACAAGCACGCCCGCGACGGCGCCGCCGCCGCCATCCGCCGGGCGTTCACCGAGGCCAACCACGGCATCCACTCGATCGGCCAGGAGAACCCCGAGTTCCGCGGCCTCGGCACCACCGCCGTCGCCCTGTTCCTGCGGCCCGAGGGCGCCTGGGTCGGCCACGTCGGCGACAGCCGCGTCTACCGCTTCCGCGACGGCAACGCCGAGCAGCTTACGTTCGACCACTCGTGGGTGTGGGAGATCGCCAAGCGGCAGGGCGTGGACCCGGACGAACTCGGCGACTTCAAAAAAAACGTCATCATCCGCTCGCTCGGCCCCGACCCCGAGGTCGAGGTGGACGTGGAGGGGCCGCACCCGGTCCAATCCGGCGACGTGTTCCTCCTTTGCTCCGACGGCCTCACCGGCGTCGTCACCCCCGACGAGGTCGGGGCGGTGGCGACGGCGCTGCCGCCGGAAGAAGCCGCGAAGCTGCTCGTCCACCTGGCGAACCTGCGCGGCGGGCCGGACAACATCACGGTGATGATCGTCCGCGTCGGCGGCGGGTCGGAGGCCGGCGACGGCCGCCCGGGGGCTGGCTTCTTCGCCCGTCTGCTGCGCGGGTGGAACCGGCGGGTGCCGCTGCCGTTCACCGCGCTCGGCGGCGGCGGGCTGCTCGCGGGGCTGGCACTGGCGATGCACCTCGGCGAGATTCCCGGGGCGAACGCGCTGTTCGTGCTGGCCGCGGCGGTGATCCTCGGCGGGATCGGCGGGCTGGTCGCGCAGCTGATGAAGGAGCAGCCGGAGGAGGAGGCGCCGCCGCCGGAGGACGAGGGGCCGCGGGAGTTGCACGTCTACAAGACGACGCCCTGCCCGGTGACCGCGGCCGTGGCCGACAAGTTCGGGCAGCTGGAAGCCGCGCTCATCCAGGCAATGAAGGCACAGGACGTGGCCGCCGACTGGGGCGGCCACGACAAGCTGGCGAAGGCCGCCGAGGCGGCGAAGGCGAAGGGCGACGCCGAGGCGTTCCGCGCCCGGTGCAAGGCGCTGCTGTTCCTGGCCGAGGCGTTCCACAAGGCGCGGAACAAGGAGGAGTCCTTCCGCCCGAGCTGGAAGGACCGCAACGGCCCCGGCGCCCCGCCGGCGTGACTACTTGGCCGCGGCCGGCGTCACCGTCAGGTTGCGGAACACCACCGGGCCGTGATCCCCCTGCAGCATCAGCGGGCCTTCCGGCGCTTCCTTCCCGGTCAGACCGCCCGGCGTCGCCCCCTTCATCTCCACGTCCTTGTGCAGATGCGTGCCGTTGAGCACGACCGAGCGGAACTTCGCGTTGGCGGTCTTCTTGCCGTTCTCGAACCGCGGCGCCTGGAAGTCGATCTCGAACTTCTGCCACTCGCCCGGCTTCTTGGCGGCGTTCACCTTCGGGGCCGCGGCGCTGTAGAGCGCGCCCAGGTCGCCCATGCCGAGCTTGTCGGCCGGCTTCCCGAAGCTGTCGAGCACCTGCACCTCGTACTCGCCCATCACGTAGATGCCGGAGTTCGACCCCTTCGGGAGCATGAACTCGACCTCCAACTTCATGTCGCCGAACTTCGCCTCGGTGAACAGGTCGGAGCCGCCGCCGGTGATCGCGGCCAGCACCCGGCCGGAGCCGTCGGGCGAGTTGTCGATGCCGCCGACGAGCTTGGTCGGGTTCTTCTCGTCCCACGACGCGGCACACGCCTGCCACTGGTTCTTGGCGGCGTTCTTCGCCTTCCAGCCGGTGAGGTCCTTGCCGTTGAACAGCTTGATGGGGGCGGGGTCCGCGGCCGGCGCGAGCGACGCGGCGAGGACGGCGGGGACGAGGAGGAGGAAGCGCATGAGGGGCTCCGAGACGGGAGAATGGGCGGGACCGACGCACGGAAATGCTACGCAACGCGCCCGCGAAAAGCGACGTTGCCGCTTGCGGCTTCGCGTTGGGCAGTGCGAAGCCGCAAGCGGCAACCGAACTTTCACCCCGCCCGCCGCTCGGGCAGCGGGTACTCGAGGATTTCCTGCAACAGCTCCCGCTTGCTCGGCCGCGCCAGCAGCGGCACCAGGTTCGGCAGCGCGTAGTAGTCGCCGTCGAACTGGTAGGCGTCGGCCGCGACCCCGGCCTTGCGGCACGCCGCCTCCAGCTCCGCCGTCGCGCCCGTCACCTTGACGAAGCAGACGGCCGGCTCGACCTTCAGCTCGTCCCGGTACTTCTGCAATTCCGGCACGAACAGGGGGGCGGTGTTCTCCCCCTC